>NZ_AQOJ01000190.1:0-5103 GCF_000364685.1 Xanthomonas sp. SHU 166 | reverse complement strand
GGCCCCCCCCCGCCATTCGTGGCTGGCGCCGAGCGCGCCGGGCGGCTGCGGCAGCGTGCGCACTTGGGCGTCGCTGTAGAGCCGGCCTTCGCGGCGGCGCACGTCCAGGTAGCGCTGCTCGAACGGGTCGTCCGGCAGCGCGTCGTGCACCAGCACACCCGCGTGCAGCGTCAGCCCGGGCAACTGTCGCAGCTGCGCGCGCAGGCTCTCGGCAGGCGTACTCACGGACGCATCAACGCACCTGGCCGGAACCGTCGACCGGCGGATCTTCCAGGCCGACATTGCTCGGGGCGGCCTCGTAGATGGTGCGATCGAGCAGGCCGGTCTCCTTGGCCACCAGCACCGGCACCAGCATCTGCCCGGTCACGTTGGTCATGGTGCGCATCATGTCCAGCACGCGGTCGATGGCGTACAGGTAGCCGATCACCTCCAGCGGCAGGTTGGCCGCGCTCAGCACCACCGTGGCCATCACCACCGCGGTGCCGGGCACGCCGGCGGTGCCGAAGCTGCCCAGCACCGAGGCGATCAGCACCACGAAATACTGGTTGGCGGTCAACGGCACGCCGGTGTACTGGGCGATGAACACCGCGCACAGCGCCGGGAAGATCGCGCCGCAGCCATCCATCTTGATGCTGGCGCCCAGCGGCACCGCGAACGCGGCGTAGTCCTTGTTGACGCCGAGGTTGTGGGTGATCGAGCGCAACGCCACCGGCATCGCGGCGAAGCTGGAGGAACTGACGAAGGCCACCTGCATGCCCGGCGCGGCGCCGCGGAAGAACTTCCACGGATTGAGCCCGTGCACCAGCAGCAGGCCGCTGTACACCACCACGATGTGGATCGCGCAGGCCAGGTACAGCGCCAGCACGAAATTGCCGAACGGCAGCAGCTTGCCGAAGCCGTAGCCGCCGACCAGCGCGGCGATCAGGCCGAAGGTGCCGAGCGGGGTCATCTCCAGCACGAAGCGGGTGACCTGGATCATGATCTCGCTCATCTGCTTGGTGAGCTTGCGCGCCTCGGCCACGCGCTCGCCGAGCTTGACCATGGCAAAGCCCAGCAGCGCGGCGAAGAAGATCACCGGCAGGATCGAACCGCGCCCGGCCGCCAGCACGGTCTCGCCAGCGGCATTGGTCTTGGTGCCGATACCGGTGAGCGCATAGAACGGGTTGGACGGCACCACGTCCAGCAGCACCTGCACCGGGCTGGGCACATCGCGCGGGGTCCAGGCGCTGTCCACGCGCAGGCCCAGATGGCCGGCGCCCGGCTGCAGCACCGTGCCCACGGCCAGGCCGACGCCGACCGCCAGCGCCGCGGTGACCACGAACCACAGGAAGGTGCGCCCGCCCAGCTTGGCCACCGACTGCTGCCCGTGCAGCGCCGAGATCGCGTTGATGACCGCGAAGAACACCAGCGGCACCGCGATCATCTTGATCAGGGTGACGTACAGATCGCCCAGCGGCTTGAACCAGGTCTCCGCGGTCGGGCCCAGCGCCCAGCCCGCCAGGGCGCCCAGCAGGAAGCCGGCGACCACGCGCTGCCAGAACGGAATGCGTAACCAGGCCGTCACCAGTTTCATCGACGCTGTCCAGAGAGATCGGGGGTTTCGCACGATAGCGCACCCCGGCAGCAGCGACGACGCCATGGCTGGAAAGGCGCGATGTCATCGGCGTGCCTTGTCGCAGCCGGCATAATGCAGGGGACTTCGTTGTTCAGGACCCGTTCTGCGTATGCGCCTACCCGTTTCCGCCCTCGCCGCCGCCTCCACCCTGCTGCTGGGCGCCTGCGCCAGCACGCCGCACGCGCCGGCCGCCAGCGCCAACGTCGCGCCGATCGTCGTCCCCGCCGTGGCCCATCCGGCCGGCGAGACCCCGGCCTGGTGGTACCGCAGCGGCGCCGCCAAGGCCGCCAACAACGGCGCGATGCGCGGCAAGGCCAAGAACGTCATCCTGTTCCTCGGCGACGGCATGAGCCTGACCACGGTCGCCGCCGCGCGCATCCTCGACGGCCAGCGCAAGGGCGCCTCCGGCGAAGAGAACCAGCTGTCGTGGGAAGCGTTCCCCGCCACCGCGCTGAGCAAGACCTACAACACCGATTCGCAGACGCCGGATTCGGCCGGCACCATGACCTCGATCACCACCGGGGTGAAGACCCACATGGGCGCGATCGGCGTGTCCGCCGGCAAGCGCGACGCCTGCGCCGACAGCCTCGGCAAGCAGTTGCTGAGCTGGCTGGAACTGGCCGACAGCGCCGGCATGGGCACCGGCATCGTCACCACCACCCGCCTGACCCACGCCACCCCGGCCGCGACCTACGCGCACGTGCCCGAGCGCAACTGGGAAAGCGATGCCGACCTGCCGGAGAAGGCGGTGGCCGAGGGTTGCCGCGACATCGCCCAGCAGATGGTGAGCGCACGCTTCGGGCGCGGCCCGCAGGTGATGCTGGCCGGCGGCCGCGGCCAGTTCACCACCGTCGAGCAGCGCGACCCCGAGTACGACGACAAGGTCGGCCTGCGCCTGGATGGCCGCGATCTGGTCGGCGAATGGCGCCAGCGCCATCCGCAGGGCGCCTACGTGTGGACCCGCGGGCAACTGGAAGCGGCGCAGAACGCGCCGGCGCTGCTGGGCCTGTTCGAGCCGGACCACATGCAGTTCGACCACGACCGCGACCGCAGCGCCAATGGCGACCCGAGCCTGGCCGAGATGACCAAGGCCGCGATCCGTACCCTGTCGCAGGACAAGAACGGCTATGTGCTGATGGTCGAAGGCGGCCGCATCGACCACGCGCACCACGCCGGCAACGCCTACCGCGCGCTGGACGAGACCATCGCCCTGTCACAGGCGGTGCAGGCCGCGGCGGATGCGACCTCGGCCGAGGACACGCTGATCATCGTCACCGCCGACCACTCGCATACGCTGAACTTCGTCGGCTACCCGCAGCGCGGCAACCCGATCCTGGGCAAGGTGCGCGGCACCAGCGGCGAGGACGCCAATACCGGCGACCTGGCGCTGGACGGCAACGGCCAGCCCTATGCCACGCTCAGCTACGCCAACGGCCCCGGCTACACCGGCGCCAGCAACCAGCAGCCGGCCGGCATCAAGACCTTCCCGCATGCGCCGAGCAATTTCGAGCCAGCCAACGGCCGTCCCGACCTGACCCACGTCGACACCGAAAGCCCGGATTTCATGCAGGAAGCGCTGGTGCCGACCAAGGCCGAGACCCATGGCGGCGACGACGTCGGCATCTGGGCGCGCGGCCCCGGCAGCAACGCGTTCCGCGGCAGTCTGGAAGAGAACGTGATCTACCACGTGATCGTGCAGGCCACCCCGACCCTGCGCGCGCGGCTGTGCCAGGCCGGCACCTGCAACGGCGACGGCGTGCCGGTGGAGCTGCCCAAGCCGGCGGCGTTCATGACCAGCGCCGCCACCGCGCAATGAGGCGGCGTCGGCCGCACCGCGGCCGCCTGCGCGTGGCCGTTGCGGTGTGCGCAGGGTTCGCTGCGTGTACCGCGCTCGGCACGGTGCCGGCCGCCGCAGCGCAACCGGCCATCGAGGCCTGCCGACTGGACGACCCGAATAGCGATCGGCCGATGGTGCCGGGCTGTCGGCTCGGCGCCGACGAACGCCTGGTACTGACGCCACAGGCGCTGCGACGCCTGCCCTTCGATCGCGACGGGCTGGCGCTGCTGACCGTCGGCGCACGCTTCTACTACGTACGCGCCGACGGCCGCAGCCTGCCGGTGATCACCTGGGACAACGGTCCGGATGGTTTCACCGAAGGGCTGACCCGCGGCATCTTTCACGGCCGCATCGGCTTCTACGACCGGCAACTGCGCGAGGTGATCGCGCCGGTCCACGACTTCGCCTGGCCGTTCGAGCAGGGCGTCGCCGCGGTCTGCGACGGCTGCAGCGCGGGCACGCCCGACACCGAAGGCCACACGCCGATGCAGGGTGGCCGCTGGTACTCCATCGACCGCCACAACCGCGAAGTGCCGGCGCCCAAGCGCTGAGCCGATGATCGTGTGCGGCATGGCCGCGTTGTCGCGGAGAAGGTCGCCAAGGCTGGTTCTCTGCAACGCGTCTCTTTGAATCTCCCGCGATGTCGCGGAAAGCGCATCGTCCGCGAGGTGAGACTTCCCCGCGTCGGGACTGAAGTCCCTCCCACATGGGGCTACCTCACGTTGCGCGGCTTCAAGCGCTGTCGCGCGCTGGCGGCGGGCCAGTCGTCGCGTGCTGGCGACCGACATCGAGCGGGCACCGGGCTGAGCAAGCATTTGGAACAGCCCCGAGTGCCGACACCTGCTCTTGTGGGAGGGACTTCAGTCCCGACACATTGAACTGAAAGGCGTCGGAACTCTGGCCGCGCGCACTGGCGGCCGACATCCAGCAGGCAACGGCTGAGCAAGCAGTCTGGATAGTCCCGAGTGCCGACACCTGCTCTTGTGGGAGGGACTTCAGTCCCGACGCATTGAACTGAAAGGCGTCGGAACTCTGGCCGCAGGCCGGTCGTCGCGCACTGGCCGCCGGCATCGAGCGGGCAACGGGCTCAGCAAGCAGTCTGGATAATCCCGAGTGCCGACACCTGCTCTTGTGGGAGGGACTTCAGTCCCGACGCGATTAGCTGAAAGGCATCGGGACTGAAGTTCCTCCCACAACGCTGCTCAGGCGCAAAGACGTCGCCATGCCACGCTTCGCGCTGACGTGCGCTTGCGTCTACAGTGACGCGATGCCGCCGCACGCCTCTACGCCCCCGTTGTCCGCACTCGCCACCGCGCTGCCCGATCCGGCACCGGCGCCGCTGCTGCTCGGCCTCAGCGGCGGTCTGGATTCGACCGTGCTGCTGCACCTGCTCGCGCAGCAGCCGTCATACCGCGCCGCCGGCCTACGTGCGCTGCATGTGCACCACGGCCTGCATGCCGACGCCGACGCCTGGGCCGCGCAGTGCGCGCAGCTGTGCACCGCGCTGGCGGTGCCGCTGCAGGTGGTGCGGGTGCAGGTGCCGCGCGACAGCGACGATGGCCTGGAAGCGGCCGCGCGGCAAGCACGGCGCCAGGCCTTCGCGCAGGCGCTGCAGCCCGGCGAGTGGCTGGCGCTGGCGCAGCACCGCGAC
>NZ_AQOJ01000189.1:0-8599 GCF_000364685.1 Xanthomonas sp. SHU 166 | reverse complement strand
ACCTCGTCGTAGGCGAAGGTGCTGAAGCGCTGGCTGTCTTCGCCGGTAAATCCGGTCAGATTTCCAGGAAAGCGAGGGTCCTCATAGTGGTAGAGCTTTTGGGTCCCGTCTGGATATGTGGCGGTTTCCACTTGGCCACGTTGAGTATACGTATAGGTAACCAGTGGAATGCCGGATGTAGTGATCGCTCCGATCAACGCCCCACTTGTCGCTGACAGGTAGTGGAAATCGAGTGTACGCCCACTGCTATGTAGGATTGTGGTCAAGCGCGCCAGATCGTCATAGTTGTAGTGCAGAAATGTACCGTCACGATTTTCTCGTTCCAAAAGCCTTCCATTGGCATCGAAGATCAGCAAGGTATCTCTGCGGTAGAGCTTCCACAGTGCGCCGTCAGTGATAAGTTGGTCGCCGCTATTGTCCGAAGCGAAATACACATCCCCGACTTGGTGATATCGGGTATGGAAGCCCCCACCATCGATCAATCCTATGCTGTCGGCGCCAATTGCAAGCCTGATCGCATGCGAGTGCGTCCAGCCATAGCCGAAGCCACCAGTGTCATTCGAGATGCCCGAGTGGTAGTGCCGTTCGAGCGCAATCCAACCAAGATCGAAATCCGGGGCAACTTCATACTTGTCACCGGTCTTGGTATCGCATGGATTGCCCTCGTAGCCGCAACCGCGTTCAAGGGTCTTGGTGACGACGAAGGCGATGGCGTATTCGTTGACGCACGCCTGGTACTTGTCGCGCCAAGACATCAGCTTTTCAACCGGGCACTCGGTCCTGCGATGGCGGACAAGCTCCATCTGCTCGCTTTTAGGTACGCACTCGTCGGCACCGAAATAGTTATAGTCGAGCCTGTAGGTCTTCTCTCCCCACTCGCCACCATCGTTGCCATCGGTTCGTGTGTCCTGCCATCCCCCCAAAAGCGTAATTTTCGCCGTCGCCGGACAAGGGCTGTTACTTTCGTTTGCTATTTGCTCAAGCGACCGTATCGCCTCCTCTTCAGTTGAGTATTCCTGATCACCGACATACATCCACTCCGGATCCGTCGGTAACTCCTTACCGTTCCAGTATGTGATTTTGACGTCGCCGTTCTCCAGGATTTCTTGGCTCTTTATCTGATCGGCGTATTTGTAGAATTCGGGAACGTATGCATCGGGAGGCGGCAAGTCCTTGATGGCGGCCGCAGCCTGCTCTTGCGTCGTGTACTGGCCATGACTTGCTCCATCGGAATCCACCAGCGTCCATGTCCGCTTGCTTTCTTCTGCCTGCGCCACATTGATCAGCCCTGCTGCCAATGGCAGGAGGAGGCAAAGGTGTGCTAGCCACTTCCGCGGCCCTTTGACGGTGGTTTGAATATGGCAGTTTCCTTTCTGGCGCATTTCTTATCCCTAAGTGAGGTGGCACTTGCGCGCGGCAACGTGCAACTTCTTTTTTGCGCACGGCCAATGTCACTACTGGAGTGGCAGATCACCTGCCGAGCGGATTGCTCCCTTCCCGTTCAACGCCGCACTGCGGCGGCTTGCGTCCAACGCTCGCGAAATGGAAACCTATCACAGATAAATTTGTCAACTACTGACTAAGTCGTGGCCATTCCATGTCAGCATGGTGACTCAAACGCGAAGGCGTGGCTCTTACCTCTAAACGGTATGCAGTCGTTCTACACATCGCTGGGAGGTGCGACTGCGGGGCTCTCGGGTGTGACCAGGATGTTAGAGTTTCAATGTCATCTGCTGCCTGATTACGCTGTTCAAGCCATGCCCGAACTCCCCGAAGTCGAAACCACCCGGCGCGGCCTGGAGCCGCATCTGTCGGGGCGGCGCATCCATGGGGTGATCCTGCGGCGGCCGGATCTGCGCTGGCCGATTCCGCCGGAGGTGGCCGAGCGGTTGCCCGGGCAGCGCATCGAGGGCATTCGCCGGCGCGCCAAGTATCTGTTGCTGGACACCGCGGTCGGTAGTGCGCTGTTGCATCTGGGCATGTCCGGCAGCTTGCGCGTGCTGCCGGGCGACACGCCGCCGCGGGCGCACGACCACGTCGACATCAGCCTGGAAGACGGCCGGGTGCTCCGCTTCAACGACCCGCGCCGGTTCGGCTGCCTGCTGTGGCAGGCGCCGGGCGAAACCCATCCGCTGCTCGCCGAGCTGGGGCCGGAGCCGCTGTCGGATGCGTTCGACGGCGATCATCTGTTCCGGCTCAGCCGCGGCCGTACCGCGCCGGTCAAAACCTTTTTGATGGATCAGCGCATCGTGGTCGGGGTGGGCAACATCTACGCGGCCGAGAGTCTGTTCCAGGCGGGCATCAGTCCGCTGCGCGAGGCCGGCGACGTCTCGCGTGCCCGTTACGCACGCCTGGCCGAGGCAGCCAAGGCGATCCTGGGCTATGCGATCCAGCGCGGCGGCACGACCTTGCGCGATTTCATCAGCCCGGATGGGGCGCCGGGCTACTTCGAGCAGGAGCTGTCGGTCTACGGCCGCGAGGGCGAGGCCTGCAAGCGTTGCGGACGCACGCTGCGCCACGCCAGCATCGGCCAACGCGCCAGCGTCTGGTGTGGCCACTGCCAGCGCTGAGCAACGAACGCGATCGCGCTGCACGCACCGGCGAAGGCGGTCCGGCGTCCGCAGGGACACCGGCAGCACCGCGCTTTTTGCAGCGTCTCGGCACGATGGGCCGTCGCGACCGCGAGCGCGATTCAGCCGCGACGGGCCTTGCCGGTAACGGGTCTGCTCAAGCGCACATGTCGCTGGGCTTCTCGGTGGGCCTTGTCGCGTCGTTAGCGGCTCCCGAAGAGGCCTTGCCCACTCGGGCATAGCGACGCCGATGTGGTCGGGTCGGCAACTGTCTCGACCGGGTCCGCCCGCCCACCTCCAGCACGTCTGCGTCCGGGGCTCGCACCCACGGGCACCATCCATCACCGCCACCTTCGGCGCCGCTTGTCTATGATGGGCGTCCTTTTCCGTTTCGATCCGGCCATGCAACGACGCGATTTCCTCAAGAACGCCGCCGCCGCCTTCGCCGCCATGGGCTTGCCGGCGATGCCGATGCTCGGCCAGGCGGCCCCCGCGGTGGGCCTGCGCCGCCTGGGCAAGCCGCAGCCGTTCGACTACGCCTGGCTCAAGGGCCACGCGCGGGCCATGGCGGATGCGCCGTACCAGAGCCACAAGCGGGTGCTGCCGGCGCCGGTGGAGGGATTGACCTGGGACCAGTACCAGTCGATCCGCTATCGCCAGGATCACGCGTTGTGGGCGGCCGAGCAGGGCCCGAAGTTCCAGGCCAAGTTCTTCCACCTGGGTCTGTACTTCAAGACGCCTGTGCACATGTTCGACCTGGTCGACGGGCAGGCGCAGGAACTGGCCTACGACAGCGCGGCGTTCGATTACGGCAGCAGCGGGCTGAAGGGCAAGCCGCTGCCGAAGGAACTGGGCTTTGCCGGTTTCCGCCTCAACACCAAGCAGGACACCGAGCGCGACTTCGCCGCCTTCCTCGGCGCCAGCTACTTCCGTGCGGTGGGTAAGGAGGGCCAGTACGGTCAGTCGGCGCGCGGGTTGGCGATCGATACCGGCACCGGCGGCCCGGAGGAATTCCCGGACTTCATCGCCTACTGGCTGGAGCAGCCCAAGGCCGGCTCGGACACGGTGGTGGTGTACGCGCTGCTGGATTCGCCCAGCGTGGCCGGCGCCTACCGCTTCGCGATCACCAACGGCGACGTGCTGCTGATGGACATCGACAGCGCGCTGTATCCGCGCAAGACCATCGAGCGCCTGGGCCTGGGGCCGTGCACCAGCATGTACCAGGTGGGCGAGAACGACCGCCGCATGGATTGGGACTGGCGCCCGGAGATCCACGACACCGACGGCCTGGCGATGTGGACCGGCGGCGGCGAGTGGATCTGGCGGCCGCTGTGCAATCCGCCGCACCTGCGCTTCAACATGTTCGTCGACGAGAACCCGCGCGGTTTCGGCCTGCTGCAGCGCGACCGCAACTTCGATCATTACCAGGACGACGGCGTGTTCTACGAGAAGCGCCCGTGCCTGTGGGTGGAGCCGAAGCAGGGCTGGGGCAAGGGCTCGGTGCAACTGGTGGAGATCCCCACCGTCGACGAGACCTTCGACAACATCGTCGCGTTCTGGAATCCGCAGGACAAGCCGCAGCCCGGACAGGAGCTGCTGTTCGGCTACCGCATGTACTGGGGCGCACAGGCGCCGGCGTCCTCGCCGCTGGCGCACTGCGTGGCCACCCGCACCGGCCTGGGCGGCGTGGTCGGGCAGAAGCGGCATTACTTCTCGTGGCGCTTCGCGGTGGATTTCGTCGGCGGCGAACTGGCCAAGCTGGGCAAGGAGAAGGACGCCAAGGTCGAGGCGGTGCTGCAGCTCAACCGCGGCCGCACCGAGATCGTCTCGGCGCGGCCGTTGCACGAGATCTCCGGCTACCGCGCGATGTTCGACGTGGTGCCGCCGGACGACGGCACCGAGCAGATCGACATCCGCCTGTACCTGCGCAGCGGCGAGCGCCCGCTCACCGAGACCTGGCTGTACCAGTGGACGCCGCCGCCGGCGGCCGAGCGCAAGTTGTATTGAGCGCAACCGCGCGCGCTGCCTGCCGGGCAGCGTGCGTGTGCTTGGATCGGGCATTGCGCTCGCATTTCAGTCCTGGCGCAGCCGGGTGTGCGAGCTTGGTGCGCATCGCGCGTCGCGGCTGAAGTCGCTCCCACAGGAGCGCACAGGCCCGGCACTGAGCTGCTGTGGGAGGGACTTCAGTCCCGACGCGGGAATGGCGCCGCGTTCAGTGCTTGCCCGGCTCCTGCGGCGGCGTTGGCGGTGCGCCTTCCGTGCTGATGTCCTCGACATCGCCGATGTCGACCCGGCCCGGGGTGCGGCCGTCCCACACCTGATCCTGCAGCTTCCAGTACGCGCTCGGCTCCCAGAACTGCTTGGCGTAGAACACTTCCGGATCGATGCTGCCGCCACGCGGGCCGTTGATCGACAGCGGGCCGGCCGCGCCGGAGTGGCCGAGCAGGCCGCCGGTGCTGCGCATCGCTTCGCGCCGCAGGACCGCTTCCTGGCGCGGCTTGGCGACCTGATCGCCGTAGTCGGCGAGCATCGACTTGTCGAGCTTGGCCGCGCGCTTGCGCTCGTCCGGAGTCAGCTGGTTCCAGTACTCCATCTTGCGTGCGCCGAACTGGTCGTAGCCGCGCTCGGCGGCCAGCGCCATCCACAGGAAGCCCATCGTATGGTCGGCGGCGCCGCCCTGGCCCTCCCAGTACATTTCGCCCAGCCGCGCCTGCGACGGCTTGTCGGCATAGCGTGCGGCCAGTTGGTACTGCTTCCTGGCCTCGGCGTACTCGCCCTTCTTGTCGGCGCGGATGCCGGCGCGGCGATAGAACAGGTCCAGGTGCGCCTCGAGGAAGCCGTCGGTGAGCACCTGCGCCGGGATGTCCTGGAAGGTGTGGTCGCCCGGGGCCGCAGCGGCGGGGCCGGGCAGGGCCAGCAGCAGGGCACAGGCCAGTGCGGTGCCGCTGCCGGCAAAAAATCCTTTGAACGAAAGCATGTTCCTCATCCCATGAGTGAGCGATCGGCGCGATTCTAGGCATGCCGCCTGGGCGCGCTCCATAGACTGATGGCATAGGAACAGACGCGTGTACGGCACACGTCAGCCACGGTTCATCGCATCGTGGCGCGACGCACCAGCGCGGTGCGTCAGGGGTGACATCCGGGTTACAGCGGCAGCGCAATCTGCAGCGGATCGATGCGCCCTTCGCCGCGCATGATCTTCTTGAACTCGGGGCGGCTGACCGAAACGTAGCGTTCGTTGCCGCCGATCTCCACCTGCGGGCCGTCCTGTACCGCGTGGCCGTTCTCGTCGACGCGCACGGTCATCGTCGCCTTGCTGCCGGTGTGGCAGATGGTCTTGATCTCCTGCAGTTCGTCGGCCCATGCCAGCAGGTACTGGCTGCCCTCGAACAGCTCGCCGCGGAAATCGGTGCGCAGGCCGTAGCACAGCACCGGGATGCGCAGCCGGTCGACCACTTCGCTGAGTTGCCAGACCTGGGCGCGGCTGAGGAACTGCGCTTCGTCCACCAGCACGCAATGCAGCGGCCCGTGGCTGGCGATGTCGGCCTCGAGGGTGGCCAGCAGATCGGTCTCGGCGACGAAGGGCATGCCGTCGGCGCGCAGGCCGATGCGCGAGGCGACCACGCCGCTGCCGGCGCGATGGTCCAGCCGCGGCGTCAGGATCGCCGTGCGCATGCCGCGCTCGCGGTAGTTGTGCGCCGACTGCAGCAGCGTGGTGGTCTTGCCGGCGTTCATCGCCGAATAGTAGAAATACAGTTTCGCCATGCCGTCGATTCTAGCGCGGCGGCCGCGCGCCCCGGCCGCCGGGCGGTTCGCGAACCGGTTCAGCGCCGGCGCGGCGGTGGGGCGTCGGCGCCGGCCGGTGCCCGTTACAATGCGCGGCCAAGGGAAGTCTTCATGCACGGTCTCAATCCTCCCCAACGCGCCGCGGTCCTGCATTGCGAGGGTCCGTTGCTGGTGCTGGCCGGCGCCGGCAGCGGCAAGACCCGCGTGATCGTGGAAAAGATCGCGCACCTGATCGCCAGCGGCCGTTACCCGGCCAAGCGCATCGCCGCGATCACCTTCACCAACAAGTCGGCCAAGGAAATGCGCGAGCGCGTGGCCAAGCGCATCCGCAGCGAGGCCGCCGACGGCCTGACCATCTGCACCTTCCACGCCCTGGGGCTGAAGTTCCTGCAGATCGAACACGCGGCGGTGGGCCTGAAGCGCGGCTTCTCGATCTTCGACGCCGACGATGCCGCCGCGCAGATCAAGGATCTGATGCCCGGCGCCAAGCCCGATGCCATCGAGGACGCCAAGAACCTGATTTCGCGCGCCAAGAACGCCGGGCTGTCGCCGGAGCAGGCGATGGCGGCGGCCCGCAGCAACCGCGAGCAGGAGGCGGCCAGCCTGTACGAGCGCTACCAGGCGCGGCTGAGCACCTTCAACGCGGTGGACTTCGACGATCTGATCCGCCTGCCGGTGCAGGTGCTGGAAGAGAACGAGGACATCGTGATGGCCTGGCGCGAGCGCATCGGCTATCTGCTGGTGGACGAGAGCCAGGACACCAACGATGCGCAGTACCGGTTGCTGAAGATGCTGGCCGGCCCGCGCGGCAACTTCACCTGCGTGGGCGACGACGACCAGAGCATCTACGCCTGGCGCGGCGCCAATCCGGAGAACCTGATGCAGATGGGCCGCGACTACCCGGCCCTGCAGATCATCAAGCTGGAGCAGAACTACCGCTGCTCCAACCGCGTGCTGCGCGCGGCCAACGCCCTGATCGCGCACAACCCGCACGAGCATCTGAAGACGCTGTGGAGCGATCAGGCCGATGGCGAGCGCATCCGCGTGTGGGAGTGCCGCGACAGCGAGCACGAGGCGGAGAAGGTGGCCGCCGAGATCGCCTACCTGGGCACCGCCAAGCAGGTGCCGTGGAGCGATTTCTGCATCCTGTTCCGCGGCAATTTCCAGTCGCGGCCGTTGGAAAAGGCGCTGCAGATGGCCAGCGTGCCGTATCACATCACCGGCGGCACCGCGTTCCTGGAGCGGCAGGAGGTCAAGGACGTGCTGTCGTGGCTGCGCCTGCTGGTCAATCCCGACGACGACGCGGCGTTCCTGCGCGCGGTGCAGGCGCCCAAGCGCGAGGTCGGCGCGACCTCGCTGGCCAAGCTGGCAGAACTGGCCTCGGCCAAGCACCTGCCGATGTCGCGCGCGGCCGAGTCGGTGGGCGCGCTGCAGCAGTTGCCGCCGCGCGCAGCCAACGGCCTGAGCGACTTCGTCGATATCCTGCACGAACTGCGCACGGCCTCGACCACGCTGTCCTCGGCCGACGTGGTGCGCCAGCTCGCCGAACAATCCGGGCTGATCCGCGAACTGCGCAGCCAGTGCAAGGACGAAGCGAGTTTCCAGCGCCGCCGCGGCAACCTGGAGGAACTGGCCAAGTGGTTCGAGGGCGGACCGCGCGGCGCCACCGTCGGCGACCTGGCCGCGCAACTGGCGCTGCTGTCGCGCAACGACAAGGACGACGGCGGCAACCAGGTGCGGATGATGACCATGCACGCGTCCAAGGGCCTGGAGTTCCGCTACGTGTTCATCGTGGGCTGCGAGGACGGCGTGCTGCCGCACGAGGTCAGCCTGGAAGAGGGCAACCTGCAGGAGGAGCGGCGTCTGCTGTACGTGGGCATCACCCGCGCCAAGGAGCAGCTGTGGATGAGCTACAGCAAGCTCACCCGCAAGTTCGGCGAGCATATCAGGCTCAAGCCCAGCCGCTTCTTCGACGAGATCCCGGCCGAGGAAATGCAGCGCGACGGCGCCGACCCGGTGGCCGACGCGGCGCGCAAGAAGGAACGCGCGAATGCGGGGCTGGCGGCGATCCAGGCGTTGTTTGATTAGAAGCCGGGATTGGGGAATGGGGAATTGGGGATTCGTAACGGCGGCGTGCGTTGCGAGTGCGGTCGCTGGGGATGGGGCGTGCGGATGTACGCAGGGGCTAATCGGCTGTTCCTTCTCCCTGCGGGAGAAGGTGCCCCGTAGGGGCGGATGAGGGT
>NZ_AQOJ01000188.1:0-996 GCF_000364685.1 Xanthomonas sp. SHU 166 | reverse complement strand
AGGTCGGCCGTGCGATCTCCAGCCAGCACGCCGGTGGCATCGACGGCATCACCCTGGCGTACTCGGCTGTCGGCACTCGCGTCACCGATGCGCTGGGCGATATCAACGATTACACGATGACCGAGGCGGGTGGTGCCTCGCCGAAGGTCGCCACCGTCGCCAGGACCGACGGCACGCTGCAGTACAGCTACAACGATCAGTCCAGCGACTTCCGCCGCCGGCTGAGCAGCGTCACCGATCGCCGTGGTATCCAGACCCAGCACAGCTACGCCGAAGCGACCGAGAACGGTGTTGCGGTGAACATCCACACCGTACGCGAGGCGGTTGGGCAACCGCAGGAGCGCACGACGACGACGCGGACGGCGGCTGGCAGCAATCGCCTGCTGTCGGTGCAGACCGGCGGGCGCACCGTGTCCTACAGCTATAACGATCGCCTGCAGCCGGTGCAGATGACGAGCAGCGACACGGCTTCAAGCAAGCAGCGCAGTGTTACCTACAGCTATTGCGAAGCGGCGGACGTGGCTGCGACCGACAGCACCTGCCCGATCCTGGGCCTGCCCAAGACGGTCGACGGCGCGCGTACCGACGTCAACGACATCACCCGCTTCACCTACTACTCCACCGACGACAGCACCTGCGCCACCTCCCCGACCACCTGCCCACACCGCAAGGGCGACCTGTGGAAGGCGACCAATGCGCTGGGTCAGGTCACCGAGTACCTGGCCTACGACGGCGCCGGCCGCGTGCTGTCAGCGAAGGACGCCAATGGCGTGGTCACCGACTACACCTACCACCCGCGCGGCTGGCTGACCGCCAGCAAGGTGCGCGGAACCGACGACAGCAGCGAGAGCGACGATCGCATCACCGCGATCGACTACTGGCCGACTGGTCTGGTCAAGCAGGTGACGCAGCCTGATGGCGCGTTCACCCGCTTCAACTACGACGCTGCACACCGGTTGACGGATATCGCCGACAACGCCGGCAACACCATCCACT
>NZ_AQOJ01000187.1:0-3053 GCF_000364685.1 Xanthomonas sp. SHU 166 | reverse complement strand
CGGCCAGCGGCCCGGCCTGGCCGAGCAGGGCGACCTGGCGTTGCACCGCCGCGTCCAGCGCCTCCGGCGCCACCGCCTGGTGGACCAGGCCGATCTGCGCCGCGGTGGCGGCGTCGAAGGTTTCCGCGCTGGCGAACCAGCGCCGCGCCTGGCGCGCGCCGATCGCCGCGATCACGTATGGCGAGATCACCGCCGGCAGCAGGCCAAGCCGGCTTTCGCTGAGCGCGAAGCGCGCATCGGTGGCGGCCACGGCGATGTCGCAACAGGCGACCAGGCCCACCGCGCCACCGAACGCCGCGCCTTGCACTCGCGCCACCGTGGGCTTGGGCAGTTCGTCCAGCAGGCGCATCAGCCGCGCCAGGGCCAGCGCATCGTCCAGGTTCTCCTGTTCGCCGGCGCCGGCCATCGAGCGCATCCACTGCAGGTCGGCACCTGCCGAGAACGCCGCGCCGGCACCGGCCAGGACCACGACCTGCACCTGCGGATCGGCGCCGATCTGCAGCAGGGCGTCGCTGAGTTGGGCGATCAGCGCGGCGTCGAAGGCGTTGCGGACCTCGGGTCGGTTCAACTGCAGGGTCAGGACCTTGCCGGATCGTTGCAACAACAGGGCATCGCTCATCGAACACGCTCGTACAAAGGGGAAACGGCAGCCATACGGCGATCATAGCCGGCCGTGCCGGTCCCGCCATGACGCGCCGCGGCGATGCTACAATTGATAACCATTCTTATCGACGGAACGTGCTGTGACGTTGTCCGACATGCCGTTGCGCAGCAGCGCCCTCGTGGAATCCGTGCACGACCGCCAGGCCAACGACGCCATCGCCCGGCGTCTGCGCGAGCTGGGCTTCGTCGCCGGCGAGCAGGTGCAGGTGCTGGCCAGCGGGCCGATCGGTGGCGAACCGCTGCTGGTGCAGGTGGGGTATACGCGCTTCGCGCTGCGGCGCAGCGAGGCGGCACGGGTGCAGGTCAGTGCGCTGGACGAGGTGCGCTCGTGAGCGCGGTGGCCGCGCCGCTGCGCCTGGCCCTGGTCGGCAACCCGAACTGCGGCAAGACCGCGCTGTTCAATCAGCTGACCGGCAGCAAGCAGAAGGTCGCCAACTACGCCGGCGTTACCGTCGAGCGCAAGGAGGGCCGCTTCCGCGCGCCGTCCGGGCGCGAGTTCGCGGTGCTGGACCTGCCCGGCGCCTACAGCCTGCAGCCGGCCAGCCTGGACGAGGCGATCACCCGCGACCTGTGCCGCGGCTTCTACCCGGGCGAGCCGGCGCCGGACGTGCTGGTCTGCGTGGTCGACGCCACCAACCTGCGCCTGCACCTGCGCTTCGCGCTGGAACTGCGCGAGCTGGGCAAGCCGATGCTGGTGGCCTTGAACATGGTCGACGCGGCGCAGCGCCGCGGTATCCAGATCGACCGCCAGGCGCTGGAACAGGCGCTGGGCGTGCCGGTGATCGAGACCGTGGCGGTGCGCCGCAACGGCGCCCGCGCCCTGGTCGAGCGGCTCGACGCACTGGCGCCGGCACTGCCGCCGGCGGTGGCGCCGAGCGAGGGGCAGGGCGACTACCACCAGCAGGTGCGCGCGATCCTGGCGGCGGCGGTGTCGATGCCGACCCGCACCTCGCGGGTGGACGACGCGCTGGACCGTTGGCTGCTGCATCCGGTGGCCGGGCTGCTGACCCTGGCGGTGGTGATGTTCCTGATCTTCCAGGCGGTGTACGCCTGGGCGGCGCCGCTGATGGACCTGATCGATGGCGGCACCAAGGCGCTGGGCGCCTGGATCGGCGGAACCCTGCCGGAGGGGCCGCTGAACAGCCTGCTGGTGGACGGCATCATCGCCGGCCTCGGCGGGGTGGTGGTGTTCCTGCCGCAGATCCTGATCCTGTTCGCCTTCATCCTGGCGCTGGAGGAATCCGGCTACCTGCCGCGTGCGGCGTTCCTGCTCGACCGCATGATGGCCGCGGCCGGTCTGTCCGGGCGCTCGTTCATCCCGCTGCTGTCCAGTTTCGCCTGCGCCGTGCCCGGCATCATGTCCACGCGCAGCATCCAGGATCCGCGCGATCGCCTGGCGACCATCCTGGTGGCGCCGCTGATGACCTGTTCGGCGCGGCTGCCGGTGTACGCGCTGCTGATCGGCGCGTTCATCCCGCAGCGGCAGGTGTGGGGCGTGTTCAACCAGCAGGGGCTGGTGCTGTTCGGCCTGTACTTCGCCGCCATCGCCAGTGCGCTGGTGGTGTCGTGGACGATGAAGAAGTGGCGCCGCGACAAGGGCGAGCATCCGCTGCTGCTGGAACTGCCGTCCTACCGCGTGCCGCACCTGCGCGATCTGGCGCTGGGCCTGTGGGAGCGCGCGGCGATCTTCCTCAAGCGCGTCGGCGGCATCATCCTGGCGTTGACCATCCTGCTGTGGTTCCTGCTGAACTTTCCGGCGCCGCCGGCCGACGCCACCCTGCCGGCGATCGACTACAGCTTCGCCGGCCGCATCGGCCACGCCATGACCTCGGTGTTCTCGCCGCTGGGCTTCAACTGGCAGATCTGCATTGCGCTGATTCCCGGCCTGGCCGCGCGCGAGGTGGCGGTGTCCTCGCTGGCGACGGTCTACGCACTGTCGGCGGCCGACGACGATGCCGTCGCGCAGGCGCTGTCGCCGCTGATCCACGACGGCTGGTCGCTGGCCACCGCGCTGTCGCTGCTGGTCTGGTACATCTACGCACCGATGTGCATTTCCACCCTGGCCACGATCAAGCGCGAGACCAATTCGTGGAAGCAGATGAGCTTCGCCGCGTTCTACCTGTTCGCGCTGGCGTATCTGGCCTCGCTGGTCACCTACCAGGTTGCGGTGGCGCTGGGAGCCGGCTGAGATGAGCGCCTCGCTGCTGCTGCAGTACCTGGTGATCGCGCTGGCGGTGCTGGTCAGTGCCTGGGTGGTGTTGAAGAAACAGTTCCCGGGCACCGCGCGCAAGCTGCGCGGCGCGCTCGCACTACGCCTGCTCAAGCCCGGCCGGGCGGCCTGGCTGCAGGCGCTGGGGCGGCGCATCGCACCGCCGGCCAGCGCCGGTGCG
>NZ_AQOJ01000186.1:0-8834 GCF_000364685.1 Xanthomonas sp. SHU 166 | reverse complement strand
GCCTTTGCGGCACAAGCCGATGTTGGTTCTCGCTGCCCGCACGATGGCCAGGTAGCGGTCCGCCAGCATTGGCGTCCATCCTTCCACGGCCGCGTCGTCGTCCTTGGCGGCGTCCTCCGCATAGGTGTCGAGTGTGGAAAGGCACAGCGCATACAAGCCATTCTTGTACTGGGTGATGGCCAGATCGTTACGAATGGCGCCTTCGTCTTCCCATTCCAGCGTCGGCAGGCAACTCGGCACGACTGGCGACAAGGTAGCGAGCGCCGCCTTGTAGTCTTTCGCATCATAGAGACGCTTGAAGGTCGTCCGCGTGCGGTCCAGCGCATCCCGGCCACAGCCATCCTTGACCCGCAGGTAGGGCGCCTCGAAATCCCCGTTGTAGCCGCAGAACGTCTTGCATTCGGCGGGCGTGGCAGCCGCTACGTCAATGCCCTGCGGCGTACTGGCGAACTTCACCTGGCAGGTGGGTTGGTCCTTGTTCCCCTTGGCGACGCCGGTGTGTCCCTCTATCGCGCCATGCAGCTCGCACACGTCTTCCCCCGTGGTGCTTTCCAGGGAGAAGGTCAATGTGCCGTTTTGTTGCTTGATCAGCAGGCGAGCCCATCCCTTGTCGGTGATGTACTCGCCCGGCGGTAGAGTGCTGTCGGACACAACATGCGGCGCCGCCAAGGCAGGCTGTTCCTTGCGCGCTCCCGGCTTCGGGGCAGCGTCCGGTGGTTGTGCCGAACAGGCGGCTGTGGACAGCGTGGCGATCGCAGCGCAGACCAGCCAGGTCATCTTCAGAGGACGTGTTTTCGCCATATCCTTTCGCCGATCCTGTTTTCCCTGCTGATCTTTAATGGTCGATGCGGCCATGCGTCAAGTCGGTGCGCAGATGCGCACGCTGGCCTGCGGCTGGATATCTGGCGGGAGGTCGGTGGAACGCAGGGAGACCGATTGCTATCTTCCCTGCCTAAGAGCCGCAGGCCATGTCCAAGGGGTGACCGATGATGAAGCAGCACCGACGCGGGTGGCGCTTGTCGCTGGTCGCGCGAGTTATGGCGATGGGGTTGATGACCTCGTGTGCGGGTTCCGCTTACGCAAGCAAGTCCACCACATTCTCCGGCGAGTGGGGTTATGCCAAGAGATGCGACTTGGGCCATTACCTGGGCCTGCATCTGCAGCAGCATGGCGATCGCGTCACCGGAGATTGGAGCGAGGGAACCAACGCGCACGGCCATGATGGGCAGTTGCAGGGGGAAGTACGCGGGGGCACGTTGTATATCCGCTATTGCAGTGAAGATGGAGGAAAAAGCTACGCCGCATGTCCCGCGTTCTCAGGACCAGAAGATCGGTTCCGGCTACAAAATGGACTGCTTGTTCGCTATCAGAAGTATGGTTCCGGTTATCGGCGCGACGTTGCGCTTCACCCGAGTGTCGCAGGGAAGGATGTGCCTTTCGATCAAGAATGCATGGATCAAGACGATGGGCTCGACCAGCCCTGACAATTCCTTGCGCCCGAAGCAAGCAACGTCCCTGTGCTAGCGTGAGAGTGCAGCTCCGCGCTTCCATGAATTAAGCATCGAGATGAATTTCATGGCGAAATCGAAGCAAGCGCTTTGCATGGTCTTCGTCGCCGCGACGTTGCAACTGACAGCATGCCAGCCCGAATCGGCTCAATCAGTGGCGTCCACCCAGACGCTCCATCGCAAGGAGGCGCCTGCAGCGAGGACGACCGTGCCGCTGGTCAGGAAGCTCAGTCCGCAACTCCTGTCGGATACCATCACGCTCGATTTCGCTGTTCCGCCCCAGGAGGATGATCCCGAGCCGCCGATCTTCATCGGATTGCGGGTCGCTGCGGCAGATGGGGAGGCTGCAGCGGCCAAGGTCGATCGCCTACGCGATGCTGGCGTGACCGCTCAGTTGCACCTCTATCGATTGACAGAGGCAGGCGAGCAACCGGTGGTATTGCAGCGGAGCGAAGAAATAGGGCGTACCGAGTATCGAGTCGTGGCCTTGGGCCGCGATGGGCATGTGCCACGTATCTTCGCGACAGATGCGGACGTCACAACGATGGAAGCCGCGGGGTTGATTGCTCCGAATGTCACCTACCGCGAATTGGACATGGCTTTTATACGGGATACGCCGCCCGGCCAATACCGGGTGTCCGTCCGCTTCGAGGGTAACGTCGGTGCCTTGGAGGAGGCCGGATCGGAACTGTTGATCGCCTTCACGAGGAAGGCGAAATAGGAGCGTGCCTGACGATGGCCCATGGCGGGTCAGGCGTTGGCTAGTTGGAAGGGCAATTTCACAGATGACAGATCGACTAAGGCGGGAAGAATGACGGAAGTGCGATGGTGGCTGATCGCGGCCTTCCTGTGTGGGGGCATGAATGTTTCTGCTGCCCGCTCCGTCGAAGTAGATAGGGGCGACCTACTTTGCAGCCAAGCCAGCGATTGGACTGATGGAGCGTCGGTGGATGTAAAACAGATGACCCCGATGGTCGTAGAAAGTGATGCAGGCCGTACCTATCATTTCGATCTGCACGGAAGCGCCGGACTGCAGACGCTGGACGCTAGCTGCGGCTGGGGGAGCTACGCAGAGTGCGTCTTCACTGCTCGCCGGTCGGACGGCGGCACTTACCAGTTCTCGGACCTCTCAAGCTTCGGCCTATGGAGAACGACGGATGGCCTTTACCTGGTGTACCGCATCGTGTCTCCCAAGGCAAAGACGGATGCCCGCAAGCGCCGGGTAGTGAAGTTGGGCAATCCGCCGAAAGAGCTTTGCAACCAGATCGGCGACTATTCGGATCTCATGTAGGTCCATGGGCGGCCTATCTGCCCATGCCCAAGTAGATGCCTCGCCCTCGACGATGCGCTAGCATCCCCCGCACACGACGGCGCGCGGCGCCTTCTCTTCAGGGGACATCGATGAAACATTCCATGCTGGCCGCCGCCTTGGCGGCCTTGCTGTGCGGCTGTACCGTGGTCTCGCCCGATCCGGGGCAGCAGGCGGTGCTGGTGGACAAGCCGCTGCTGTTCGGCAAGGGCGGCATCCGTCTGGACGACGTGCGCGATCCCGGCCGCACCTACACGTGGATGACGACCTCGGCAGTGTACGTGGACACCACGCCGCAGACGGTACAGGTGGCCTTCGACGACTTCTCGTCCAGCGACAACATCCTGTTGGACTTCTCCACGCAGATCCAATACCGCATCACCGCGCCGGCGCGGTTGCTGTCCGGCTTCGGCCAGGACTGGTTCAAGAACAACGTGGCCAGCCAGTACGCGGCGATCGTGCGCGACCAGGTCAAACGCTACGACATGACGCGGATGATGAGCGACCCGGACAGTGCACGGAAGATCGACGAGGCGGTGACCGAGAACGTGCGCGCCCTGGTCAAGGAGCAGGGCCTGCCGATCCAGATCCAGAACATCACCCTCGGCCGCGCCCGTCCCAATCCCGACGTGCTGCAGCAGATGAACCTGACCGCGGCGCAGCAGCAGCGGGTCAAGACGCTGGTGGAAGCCACCACCGCCGAGCGCCAGCGCGAGCAGGAGCAGGTGGCCAAGGCCGATGCGGACAACGCCTACCGCAACCGCATGGGCCTGACCCCGGAGCAGTACCTGGCCAGCCAGATCGCCGAGATCAACGCCGAGGCCTGTGCCAAGGCGCAGGCCTGCTACATGGTGCCTTCGGGGACGTCGGTGATCGCCAAGTAGCGCGACGCGGTAGAGGCGGGCCCGGGTGGCCCGCCGTTTGCGGACATCGGTGGTGGCATGCGCGTCGCGAATGCGGCGCGCCGGCGGCGGTTGTCGCGGTGCCGCGGGTCTGCCACTGTGACGGCTGATTCCTGCGAGGAGATCCGCAGATGGAGTCCGCACAATCCTCAATGTCGCAACGCCCGCCGGCGGCCCGCCTGTTCGCCCTGCTGGCGCGCGAGGCGCGCACCGGGGTGATCTTCCGCCGCGGGCCGAGCAAGCAGGTGCAGCTGATCCACTGGGATCTGCGCGACGACACCTTCGTGCACGGTCAGTGGTTCAAGGGCCGCATCTACGAGCGGCGCTGCGACCTGTCGCCGTCGGGGCGGCTGCTGGTGTACTTCGCCTCCAAGCAGCGCGGCGACTTCGGCACCTGGACCGCGTTGTCGCGGCCGCCGTTCTTCACCGCACTGTCGCTGTGGCCGAAGGGCGACTGCTGGGGCGGCGGCGGGATGTTCGAGGACGAGCGGGCCTTGTTGTTGAACCACCGGCCACGCGAGGGGCGGGATCCTTTTCCGATGCCGACCGGCTTCCAGTTGCCGCACCATCTGCAGGTGCGGCCGTTCGGCACGCATTCGGGCGGTGGCGAGGACGAGCCGATCGACGGCGTGTTGCGCGAACGCGATGGCTGGCAGTTGCGCGATGAGGGCGAGGGCGAACGTGGCGGGCTGCGCAGCGGCGCATTGTTCCGCTTCAGCCGCCCGCGCGTGCGCGAGAAGCTCGGCGCCAATGGCCGCCGCCTGCAGTCGCTGCTGCATGCGGTCGGCCAGGAAAACCATGCCTGGTATGGCCAGGATCACCGGGTGCTGGACCGCGACGGCACCGTGCTGGTCGACCTGCCGGGCAGCGACTGGGCCGACTGGGATGGCGGCGACCTGGTGTTTGCGCGCGAGGGCGGGCTGTATCGTCTGCGCAAGAGCGACTTCGGCGAGGTGGCGCAGCGGGGTGCCCAGGTATTCCGGTTGCTGCACGATTTCAGCGGCGCACGCTTCGCACCATTGGCGCCGACGGCGGATGCGCTGAAGTATTGAGCGGCCGTTACGCGGTGCCTTCAGTAAACCTCTGCGAACACGTGCCAGTAAATGGCGTTGCTTTAGAAGACCTTTAACGGCGGCCGGCCGGCACCTGTGGGAACGGCTTCAGCCGCGACAACGCCATCCGTGGAGATGCAGTATCCGCCCGACCGGCGGCGTGCGCGCCGCGCCTCACTGCCGCGGAACACCCAGCAGAAACTTCAAGCCATGGGTAAGCCCACGCGGTGCAACGCTCAGGTGATCCTCGTCGTCCAGCACGTCCAACTGTAGGCGCAGCGACGGATAGTGCCGCCCGCGCAAGGTCTGCACCATCTGCTGCGCGTCGGTCACCATGTCGTAGCGCTTGCCGTAGCGGCGCTGTTCGTACTCGCCGACATACATGTAGACCTGTGCCGGAAGATCGTGGTGACTGGAAGCGAAGCGCGCTTCCTCGGCGCGCATGGCATGCGCGCCGAACCAGTACGACGGACTACCCAGGATGTAGCCGGAAAACAGCTCGGGTGTGCTCAGCAGGATCTGCGTACCGAGCAGGCCGCCGTAGGAATGGCCAAGGAACAGGCGCCTTGCTTCATCGGTGCGATAGCGCTGCGCGACGAAGGGCAGCACCTGATCTCGCAAGTAGGCAATGTAGGTGCTGGAACCCCCGTGAGTAGCACCGGCGGCCGCAACATCGCCGGCCTCGGTGGTGGGCGTGTAGTCGCGGCGCCGGCTCGGCATCGGCGCATCGCCGAGTGCATACGACAAGCCGACCAGGATGAAGTCCTCGATAGCCGGACCTTCGCCGTTCAAGCGCCGCGCAATCTGCCGCGCCACCGGAAACGCATAGTCGGCATCGGTGGCATACAGCACCGGGTAGCGCCGCTCGGGATGGTCGGCATAGCCGGCAGGCAACGCCACGAACACCTGGTAGGTGCGGCCGGACACGGGATCGGGGACCTCCCACACCTCGGTCCCGGCCAGTTCGTACGGCGCACCGCTGCCGCGCTGACCGCCGAGCTGCGTTGCTACTGTGCGTGCGGGAGGTGGTGCCGGTTGCGCGCTGGCCTCCTTTGTTGCCGCCGCTGCCGCGGGTGCCTGTGCCGTGTTCGTGCACCCGGCGAGCAGCAGGCACGTCCAGACCAGCCAAAGCGCTTTCCTCATTCCGTCATTTCCGTTTGTTCGGGTCCGCGCGCGAGTCGGCGCATCTGCATGGTGCCATGGCGGCGCGAGTGCCGGCGCTTCGCGTGTTCTGCATCGCGCGCGCACCCGCTGCGCGGCGCCCGCGGTCCGTGTCGATTGGACGTGCGAAAAGGAGATTCCGGCGCTGGCGGCTTCCCTCTGCATGAAAGGTGGATTAGCTTGCCTGCACTTGGGGGAATCGCATGCGTATCGCGTTGGTCATCGTCGTTGCCGTGGCATCGCTCTGGCTGCTTGCTGCAGGACGTGCTGCGGCGCCGGCCGGGCGGCAAGCCCCGATCAGGATCGCCTCGGTCTCGATCCAATACACATACATGGGGTGGGGGTACGTCGATGAACGTTTCCACTTGGTTCCGGCGCGCAACGGCATGGGGTTTGTCATGCGCTGGACGGACCAGGATGGGGCGAGGCACGCCGAGCAGGGGGTCGCTACGGACAAGGTGATGGCGCTGTTCGCGGCGGCACGCGCGCCTCGCATCGATCGCGCGACCGGGCTGGGCGCGTTGCAGCAGCGGGCGATGGAACCAGCAACCATCGCCAGAATCCGCAATGCGCTGTTTGTCGATCGGGATTGCCCACCCCTACAACAGCGCCAACTGCGTGCCGCGCAAGTGAATGGAGATGGCGTGAGAGACGCACTCGAGCGGCTCTATGGCGAAACTATTCCATGGACCGACGATAGCCCGTCCATGACGGTCCGCATCGTGCCCGAACGCGGGGCGCCGCTGGTGTTCCATTCGCAGTCGCAGAAGCCGTTCATGCTGGCGTGGATCCACGGTGTGCCTGGGATCCGAAGAGATGAGGCGATGGATGGCCCCAAGGCGACCTGGTCGCTGCCGCTCAGCGATGCGCTTGTGGAAATCCTGCCGGCCCTGTCGCCTGCACGAAAACGCTTGGCGCGCGAGCAACTGGTAAGGGCACTGGCTCGGAACCTGGAACGCCGCTCTCCTTTATCCTGCTTGCAGGACCGTGGCAACGCGCACGCAGGGAGTTGAATCTTTGGTGCCTGGCTCTTGCCGGTGAGTCGGCCAGGCAGGGCGCGCAATCGGCTGACAGGTACTCCTTGGTGTCGTCCGCATGTGTGCGTATAGACTGGCAACTCCATACTGGGGGCGTCCGATGAGAGTACTTCGCTGCCTGTTGCTGCCGGCCCTACTGTGCGTCGCCGCATTCGCCCAAGCCCAGGACGACACGCGCCGCATCGCGGTGACCATCGACGACCTGCCGTGGCAGCGCATCGAGCAGACACCGCCGGCGCAATTGCCGGCACTGCATGCGCAATTGATGGCCTCGCTGCGGCAGGCGCAGGTGCCCATCGTTGGCTTCGTCAACGAGGACAAGCTGGAGCAGGACGGCCAAGTGCAGCCGCAACGCGTGGCGATGCTGCGCGACTGGCTGGATGCCGGCTATGCGCTGGGCAACCACACCTATGGCCACGTGAACCTGCACCAGGTCGGCGTGCCGGCGTATGAGGACGCGATCGCCCGTGGCGAGCGTACGTTGCGGCCGTTGCTCGCAGAGCGTGGCCAGTCGCTGCAGTGGTTCCGTCACCCGTATCTGGCGACCGGCCGCAGCGTCGCCGACCGCGAGGCGGTCAACGCGTTCCTGGCCGCGCATGGCTACCGCATCGCGCCGGTCACCGTGGACAGCGGCGAGTGGGTGTGGGCGTTCGCCTACGCGCATGTGTTGGACGAGCCGGCAGGCCCGGCGCGTGACGCCATGCTGCTGCGGCTGCGCAAGGGCTACGTGCCGTACATGCTCAACAAGCTGGATTTCTTCGAGCACGAATCGCAGGCCCTGTTCGGCCGCCGCATCCCGCAGGTGTGGTTGATGCACGCCAACGCGCTCAACGCTGCCGCATTCCCCGAGCTGGTCGTGGCCACGCGCCGCCGCGGCTACGCCTTCATTGGCCTGGATGAGGCGTTGCACGACCCGGCCTACACCCACGTCGAGGGCTACACCGGCCCTGGCGGGATCAGCTGGCTGCACCGCTGGGCGATGGCCGAGGACAAGCCCAAGGACTTCTATGCCGGCGAACCCGTGGTGCCGCGCTGGGTGTTTGCGTTGGCGGGTGTGGATTCGGAGTAGTGCAGGGCGTGCAACTGCCGGCGCGTCCCGGCAGGCCTTCACCCTCCACGCATGCATGGCCGGATCACGATGGCTCCTCCCCGCTCACCCTGACGCCCATGCCCTCGTCCAAGACGCCTCCGTGGAAGAAGCCGAATCCGCGCGGTCAACGCAGCCAGCCGCTGTCGCCGTCGCAGAAGGAAGCGGCGAAGCAGCGTGCCGAGGAGAATGGCCGACCGTATCCGAACCTGGTCGACAACATGTGGGCGGCGCGGCTGCCGCATGCGACGTCCTCCTCCAGTTCGGACATCGACGAGGAATAATCAGGGCTTCTGCGCTTGGAGTGGGGGCGTACCTGGCGCCCGTTGTCGGAAGAATGTCGGAGTTCGCCAGTGCGGCCGCCGGGCTGGTTTTCCCGGCGCGCGTGATTGATGAATGCCGATACACCGGAACTCGGACGCACCCTTGGCCTGCGCCGGGCGATGCCCATACCGTGCCGTGCCGGCACTGGGCCGGTCATCGCATCCAGGTACGGGTATGACTCCGCAAGAACAGCAGCTTCTCGAAGACTTCCTGGCGCGCCTGCGCAGCGCCGGCGGGGTGGCCAAAGATCCGCAGGCCGACGCGCTGATCCACGCGCGCCTGGCCGATCAACCCGATGCCGCGTATCTGCTGGTACAGCGCACCTTGCTGCTGGAGCACGCGCTGGAGGCCGCCAAGGCGCAGATCGCGCAGTTGCAGCAGGCGGCCACGCCCCCGCCGCCGCCGGCCAGCTTCCTGGGCCAGAGCTTCAATGCGGCGCCGCCGCCGTTGCCCC
>NZ_AQOJ01000185.1:0-1459 GCF_000364685.1 Xanthomonas sp. SHU 166 | reverse complement strand
CGCCAGCCGCAGCCGCAGCCAACCAGAGTTACAGCTATAGCTAGGCCAGCGATGCAGTTCCTGAGTTGCAGCCCGGTACACCGCTGCGAGGCGCGTTTCCGTTCCCTGCATCGCCCCACACAGGACTTCCGGCCCACCCGCCAGGCCGGGCAGTGATGCGATCATCGGCGATCCGTTCCCGTCGTGTGCCGCCCATGCCGATGCTCGCCAAGACCCCGCTGGCCATTTCCCTGCTGATCGCGTTCGCCGTGGCCACACCCGCACTGGCCGCACCGCCGGCGTCGACAGCGTCCAGTGCAACACCGGCCACGGCCAACGCCAGCGCCGCCGATGCGCGCTTCCAGGCCATCTACGAGAAGGAGTGGGCCTGGCGCCAGGCGCAGCTCGGCCAGGCCGCCGAGGACAGCGACAGCAGCGGCGACAACACCCATCTGCCCGACGTCGGCGCGGCGGCGCAGGCGGCGCGCCTGAAGGTGTGGGAGGACGTGCTGCGGCAGCTGGACACGCTCGATGCGACCCAGCTTTCGCCCGAGAACCAGGTCAACCTGGCGGTGTACCGGCCGCAGGTGGAGAACCTGGCTGCGGCGGTGCGCCTGCGCGCCTACGAAATGCCGTTCAATTCCGACAGCGCGTTCTGGTCGGACCTGGCGTTCATGGCCAGGCGCACGCTGCGCACGCCCGACGAGTACCGCGCCTACATCGCGCGGCTGGAGGACGTGCCGCGCTACTTCGCGCAGCAGACCGACAACATGCGCGCCGGGCTCAAGCGCGGCTTCAGCGTGCCGCGCGCGGTGCTCGACGGCCGCGATGGCGCCATCGCCAACGTGGCCGAACTGAAGGATCCGACCGCCGCGGTGCTGTACACGCCGTTCAAGCAGATGCCGGCGCAGATTCCCGCCGCCGAGCAGGCGCAACTGCGCGCGCAGGCGCAGGCGACGCTGCGCGACAAGGTGATCCCGGCCTACGCGCAGCTGCTGACCTTCTATCGCCAGGAGTACATGCCGCAGGCGCGCACCACGCTCGCCGCCGAAGCCCTGCCCGACGGCAAGGCCTACTACCGGCAGCAGATCCGCGAGTACACCACGCTGGACATGGACCCCGAGCAGATCCATCAGCTCGGCCTGCGCGAAGTGGCGCGGATCCAGAAGGAGATGGACGCGATCATCCAGCAGGTCGGCTTTCACGCGCCGGCCGGGCAGAAGACCTTCCCGGCGTTCCTGCAGTTCCTGCGCACCGATCCGCAGTTCTACGTGAAGACCCCGCAGGAGCTGCTCGATCGCGCCGCGTGGATCGCCAAGCGCGTGGACGGCGAGGTCGGCAAGTTCATCGGCACGCTGCCGCGCGGGCGCTTCACCATCGTGCCGGTGCCGGCGGACATCGCCCCGTTCTGGACCGCCGGCCGCGGCGGCGTCGGCACCTACTGGCTCAACACCTACGACCTGCCGTCGCGGCCGCTGTA
>NZ_AQOJ01000184.1:0-1087 GCF_000364685.1 Xanthomonas sp. SHU 166 | reverse complement strand
CGCTGGGCGACGAAGCCGCTGCCGCGCAGCACCTGCTGCAGCGCCTGTGCGGTGTCCAGTTGGCCGTGCGCGCCGCCGCTGCGGGCCTGGCCCAGTTGGTCGGCGCGGTAAATCAGTTGCGCGCCGGATTGCCGCGCCAGGGTGTCCAGCGCCGCGCGCAGCGGGCCGGCGGGGACGTCCACCGTGCCGGTGGCGGCAACGGCAGCGGGTTGCGCCTGCGCCGCACAGGCGCTCGCACAGGCCATGCTCAGCAGCAGGGCACGCATCGGATACCGCATCGAGTTTTCTCCCCAAACGGGCGCGGAGCGCGCCTCAGTAGCTCCAGACGAACGAGACCGACAAATCCCCCCGCCGCCGCGCCGGCCCGGCGCGGCGCGGGACGGCTTACCGGCTGTGCAACAACACCGTGTCGCCGTGGCGCTCGGCGCGGATCGGGAATCCCTGTTCGAGCAGGCGCACGAAGGCGTCGACGTTGGACCAGCGCACGTTGCCGCCGACCCGCAGCGCCGCGGCACCGGCATCGGCGACCTGCAGCTTGACCGTGTTGTAGCGGTTGAACTCGGCCACCGCCGCCTGCAGCGGGGTGTCGTCGAAACTCAGGTAGCCGCTGCGCCAGTCCAGCGCGCGCTCGGCCTCGGCCAGCGCGACCCGGCGTACCAGCACCCCGTGCGGCCCGGCCTGGGCGATGCTGCCGGCATGCAGCAGCAGCGGTGGCGCCTGCGGCGCGCCCGCCGATTCCAGCCGCACCGTGCCTTCGGTGACCACCACGCGCAGCGCATCGGCCTCGCGGCGCACCGCGAAGCGCGTGCCCACCGCCACCACCCGGCGCGCGCCGCTGTCGACCACGAAGGGACGGCCCGGGTCCTTGCTCACCGCGAAGAACGCCTCGCCGCGCTGCAGGTCGATGCGCCGCTGCGCGCGCGACAGCGCCACCGCGATGCGGCTGTCGCTGCTCAGCGTGGCCTGCGAGCCGTCGGCCAGGGCCACCGGGCGCAGCTGGCCGGTGACGCTGGCATAGGCGGTCGGTACCGGTTCGACGGCATGCCGCCAGACCAGGGACAGTACCGCGGCACCGAGCAGCGCGGCC
>NZ_AQOJ01000183.1:0-2080 GCF_000364685.1 Xanthomonas sp. SHU 166 | reverse complement strand
GGCTCGATGGCCTGGTCGCCGCGCCGGCCGACCCGGCGCTGCGCCGCCAGGCCGAAGCGGCGCAGGCGCAGGGCCACAGCGTGGTCGGGGTGGCGGTGGATGGCGCGGTGAGCGGCTACATCGCCATCGCCGATCCGCTGCGCGAGGATGCCGCCGAGGCGGTGGCGTTGCTGCAGGCGCGCGGGATCGCGGTGACCATGCTCAGCGGCGACAACCGCCACGCGGCGCAGGCGGTGGCCGCGCGGCTCGGCATCCAGCAGGTGCAGGCCGAGGTGCTGCCGCAGGACAAGGCCGAGCACGTGCGTCGGCTGCAGGCCGTGCCGGGCGCACACGTGGGCATGGTCGGCGACGGCATCAACGATGCCCCGGCGCTGGCCGCGGCCGACGTCAGCTTCGCCATCGGCAGTGGCTCGGACATCGCCATCGAGGCGGCCGACGTGGTGTTGATGCACGGCGACCTGGCCGGCGTCGCCGCCGCCATCGACCTGTCCGCGGCGACGGTGCGCAAGATCCGCCAGAACCTGTTCTTCGCCTTCGTCTTCAACGGCCTGGGCATCCCGCTGGCCGCGTTCGGCCTGCTCAACCCGGTGATCGCCGGCGCGGCGATGGCACTGAGTTCGGTCTCGGTGCTGGGCAACGCGCTGCTGCTGAATCGCTGGCGTGCGCAGTGAGCACGCGTGCGATTTCTTCACTTTGGAGCATGACATGCACCATCTCGATCTCGTCGTCCACGGCATGAGCTGCGGCGGCTGCAGCGCGCGGCTGCAGCGGGTGCTCGACGCCTGCCCGGGCGTGACCGCCAGCACGGTGCTGCTGGAGGGCGGGCGCGTCGGCGTCGACTACGACCCCGCGCGCATCGACGTGGCCGCGCTGGAGCAGGCGATCGCCGACGCCGGCTTCAGCGTGGCCGCCGGCTGAGCGCCGCCCCGGCGCCGTGTCTTCCCGGGTGAACGCCGCCGTGGCGGCCGCTGCCGCGCATGGCCCTGGCGCGCGGCCGGGCGTGTATCGTGGGCGCGGTTTCTCCGCTCCCGCATCGTCATGACCCATCGCGCTTGGGTGGCCGCCGCCATCCAGAAGATCGAAGCCGACTTCAACCGCTCGGCCGACACCCACCTGATCCCGCTGGACCTGCCCGGTTTCCCCGGCATCGACCTGTACTTCAAGGACGAGTCCAGCCATCCCACCGGCAGCCTCAAGCACCGCCTGGCGCGCTCGCTGTTCCTGTACGCGCTGGCCAACGGCTGGCTGCGCGAGGGGCGTCCGGTGATCGAGGCCTCCAGCGGCTCCACCGCGGTCTCCGAGGCGTATTTCGCGCGCCTGTTGGGATTGCCGTTCATCGCGGTGATGCCGGCCACCACCTCGCCGGAGAAGATCGCCGCGATCGAGTTCCAGGGCGGGCGCTGCCACCTGGTCGGGCGCGCCTGCGACCTGCACGCCGATTCGGTGCAACTGGCGCGCGAGACCGGCGGCCACTTCATGGACCAGTTCCTGTACGCCGAGCGCGCCACCGACTGGCGCGCCAACAACAACATCGCCGAGTCGATCTTCCGGCAGATGCAGGAGGAGCCGCATCCGATCCCTGCGTGGATCGTGTGCAGCCCGGGCACCGGCGGCACCGCGGCCACGCTCGGCCGCTACGTGCGCTACCGGCGCCATCCCACCCGCATCCTGTGCGCGGATCCGGAAGTGTCGCTGTTCTTCGACGGCTACCGCGAGGCGCTGGCCGGGCGCGACTATGCCGGCCTGGAAAGCACCGGCGGCTCGCGCATCGAAGGCATCGGCCGGCCGCGGGTGGAGCCGAGCTTCATCCCCAGTTGCGTGGATGCGATGGTCAAGGTGCCCGACGCGCTGAGCCTGGCGGCGATGCGCTACGTCAGCGCGCGCCTGGGCCGGCGCGTGGGCGGCTCCACCGGCACCAACTTCGTCGGCGTGCTGCAGGCGGCCACGCGCATGCGCGAACAGGGCCGCAGCGGCGCCATCGTCACCATCCTGTGCGACAGCGGCGAGCGCTACGGGCACAGCTACTACCGGCCGCAGTGGTACGCCGAGCAGGGCATCGACGTGGAGCAGGCCGATGCGC
>NZ_AQOJ01000182.1:0-7860 GCF_000364685.1 Xanthomonas sp. SHU 166 | reverse complement strand
CCGGCGCCGGCCTGCCGCCGCTGCCTTGTGCTGCGCTGGACTGACCGCCATCTGCTTTTCGTGGCCGGCCGCGCCGGTCTTTCCCCCGCTACCGAGACTTCCGCGATGACCAATCCCCTGCTCGATTTTTCCGGCCTGCCGCGCTTCGATGCGATCCAGCCCGAGCACATCGGCCCGGCGATCGACACGCTGCTGGCGCAGGCCGAGGCCGCCGTGGCCGCCGCCGAGACGGTGGCGCCGGTGCGCTGGGACAGCTTCGTGGCGCCGCTGGACGACGCCACCGAGCGCCTGTGGCGTGCCTGGGGCCAGGTGAGCCACCTGCAGGCGGTGGTCAACACGCCGGCGCTGCGCGAGGCCTACAACGCCAACCTGCCCAAGATGACGCGCTTCTCCAGCGCGCTTGGACAGAACCTGGCGCTGTTCGCGCAGTACCGCACGCTGGCGCAATCGCCGGACGCGGCCGCGCTTGGCTCGGCGCAGCGCAAGGTGCTGGACAACGCGCTGCGCGATTTCCGCCTGGGCGGCGCCGAACTGGGCGAGGCCGACAAGCAGCGCTTCGCCGCGATCCAGGAAGAACTGTCGGCGCTGTCGGCCAAGTTCTCGCAGAATGTGCTTGATGCCACCGATGCGTGGTCGCTGCTGGTCGACGACCCGGCGCGCCTGGCCGGCCTGCCCGAGGACAGCATCGCCGCCGCGCGTGCGGCGGCCGAGCGCGACGGCCAGGCGGGCTGGAAGCTGACCCTGCAGATGCCCTGCTATCTGCCGGTGCAGATGTACGCCGAAGACCGCGCCCTGCGCGAGACGCTGTACCGTGCCAACGCGATCCGCGCCTCGGAGTTCGGCGATGCGGCGCTGGACAACAGCGCGGCGATCGGCCGCATCCTCGCCCTGCGCGGCGAACTGGCGGCGCTGCTCGGCTTCGCCAGCTACGCCGAGTATTCGCTGGCGACGAAGATGGCGCAAGATCCGGCGCAGGTGCTGGACTTCCTGCACGATCTGGCCGCACGCGCCAAGCCCTACGCGCAGCGCGACCGCGCCGAACTGGAGGCATTCGCGCGCGAGCACTTGGGCCTGGACACGCTGGAAGCCTGGGACCTGGCCTACGTCAGCGAAAAACTGAAGCAGGCGCGCTACAGCTTCTCCGAGCAGGAGGTGAAGCGCTACTTCACCGAGCCCAAGGTGCTGGACGGCCTGTTTGGCCTGATCCACGACCTGTACGGCTTGCGCGTGGAGGCCGACAGCGCGCCGGTGTGGCATCCGGACGTGCGCTTCTTCCGCCTCAGCGACGCGCAGGGGCGCTTGGTCGGGCAGTTCTACCTGGATCTGTACGCACGCGAAGGCAAGCGCGGCGGCGCCTGGATGGACGACTGCCGCAACCGCCGCGAACGCGCCGACGGCGTGCAGACCCCGCTGGTGTACCTGGTGTGCAATTTCGGCCGCGGCAGCGACGGCAAGCCGGCCACCTTCACCCACAACGAGGTCACCACCCTGTTCCACGAGATGGGCCATGGACTGCACCAATTGCTGACCCAGGTCGGCGAACTGGGCGTGGCCGGCATCAACGGCGTGGAGTGGGACGCGGTGGAACTGCCCAGCCAGTTCATGGAGAACTTCTGCTGGGAATGGCTGCGCCTGCAGGCGATGACCGCGCACGTGGACAGCGGCGAACCGCTGCCGCGCGCGCTGTTCGACAAGATGCTCGCGGCGAAGAACTACCAGAGCGGCATGTTCACGGTGCGCCAGCTCGAGTTCGCGCTGTTCGACATGCAGTTGCACCACGACTTCGATGCGCAGGCCGACAGCGTGCTGCAGTTGCTCGAGCGCGTGCGCGACGCCGTGGCGGTGAACCGGCCGCCGGCGTGGAACCGTTTCCCGCACCAGTTCAACCACATCTTCGCCGGCGGCTATGCGGCCGGCTACTACAGCTACAAGTGGGCCGAGGTGCTCAGCGCCGACGCCTATGCCGCATTCGAGGAAGCGCCTGACCAGTTGGCGGACACCGGCGCGCGCTTCCTGCGCGAGATCCTCTCGCGCGGCGGCAGCCGCCCGGCGCTGGAGAACTTCACTGCCTTCCGTGGCCGTGCGCCGGAGCTGGAGGCGTTGCTGCGGCACAGCGGCATGGCCGGATAAGCCGGGATTCGGGATTCGGGATTCGGGATGACAGCCTGCGGCTGTTGAAAGCCGGGATTCGAGATTTTCCTGCGCAAGCGTAGTGGTTGCGATTGCACTGTGGGAGGGACTTCAGTCCCGACGGGCTTTCCCGGGAAAGCCCGTCGGGGCTGAAGCCCCTCCCACAAAAGCAGCTGTTTTTATCGGCGCACTGGATCTCTTTGCAGCGGTTGTACTCCGCGGACTACGCTGCCGTCCCGATTCCCGGCTTTCAACAGCCGCAGACTGATCATCCCGAATCCCGAATCCCGAATCCCAGCTCCTCTGTGCTAGAACACAGCACAGCGGCACGGCGATCTTCGCCGCCGCGACCGCGGCGCAGGACACCGCCGCACTGCACAAGGAGGACCGCATGAGGCGAGCAGGGTGGTGGACGCCGTTGCTGTTGGGCATGGCCGCGCCGGCATTGGCGCAGGACGGCAGCGGCACGGTGCGCATCGGCGCCAGCCTGCGCGCCGGCCCGGCGCCGGAGTATCCGCGCGTGGCCACGCCGGCCACCGACGACGCGTTGCAGGTGCATGGCTGCACACGGGATTGGGCCTGGTGCGATGTCAGCTGGCGCGAGAAACGCGGCTGGCTGCCGGCTGGTGCGATCGACTTTCACGAACAGGGGCAGGGCGTCGCGCCCGGTGCCTCGCTCGGTGTGCCCACGGTCGGCTTCGCGCTGGACCGCTACTGGGACACGCACTATCGCGGCCAGCCGTGGGCACGCGAACGCGCGCGTTACCGCCCGCTGGAAAGCGCGGCGACTGCCGCTGGTCCAACGCAGATCCCGGCACCGCTGCAGCGGCAGTTGGCGCCGCAATGGCGGGCGCCCCCTCCACCGCAGGCGTCCGCGTCCGAGGCCGTGAGCGCCACGCCGGCATGGACGCCGCCGGGCGAGCGGATGCATCAGATCCCGCCGCCGGACGCGCTCAATCCCCGCTACAACAAGGAACTGGCGAAGGAACTGCAACGCCAGGACAGCGACCGCCGCCAGCGCGAATCGATGGGACTGCAGCCGGTGCCGCCGCCTGCGTCTGCGCCATCGGCATCGCCATCCTGGCCGCCCACGCCGGCGACGATCCAGTGGGTCGAGCGGCATCCGCCGAAGCCGAGTTCGCCACCGCGACCGCCACCGCCTCCACCGCCTCCGCCTTCAGCGCCACCCACCAAGCCGGAAGCGCACAAGGACGATGACGCCGGACGTCGCGACGTCCGGCAATTGGAGCGTTGACGCGCGGCACGCTGCCGTTGCCGGCAGCGGCGGAGCATGGCCTCACTCAGATCTTGGCGAACACCAGCGCGGCGTTGGTGCCGCCGAAGCCGAAGCTGTTGGACATCACCGTGCGCAAGTCCGCGTCGCGGCTTTCGCGCACGATCGGGAAGCCCTCGGCGCGCGGATCCAGCGTGTCGATATTGGCCGAGCCGGCGATGAAGCCGTCGCGCAGCATCAGCAGGCAGTAGATCGCCTCGTGCACGCTGGCTGCGCCCAGCGAATGCCCGGACAGCGCCTTGGTCGAGGACAGCGGCGGCACCGCGTCGCCGAACACCGCACGCACCGCGTCCAGCTCGGTGACGTCGCCCAGCGGCGTCGAGGTGCCGTGGGTGTTGAGGTAGTCGATCGGCGCGTCCACGCCCTGCAGCGCCATGCGCATGCAGCGCACCGCGCCTTCGCCGGACGGGGCCACCATGTCGGCGCCGTCGGAGGTCACGCCGTAGCCGACCAGTTCGGCGTGGATGCGCGCGCCGCGCGCCACCGCATGGTCGTAGTCCTCCAGCACCAGCATGCCGCCGCCGCCGGCGATGACGAAGCCGTCGCGCGCGGCGTCGTAGGGCCGCGAGGCCACCGCCGGTGTGTCGTTGAAGCCGGTGGACAGCGCGCCCATGGCGTCGAACATCAGGCTCATGGTCCAGTCCAGTTCTTCGCCGCCGCCGGCGAACATCACGTCCTGCTGGCCGTGGCGGATCAGGTCCGCCGCCGCGCCGATGCAGTGCGCCGAGGTCGCGCATGCGGCCGACAACGAGTAACTCACGCCCTTGATCTTGAACGCGGTGGCCAGGCTCGCCGACACCGCCGAACACATCGTGCGCGGCACCATGTACGGGCCGACCTTGCGCACGCCGCGGTTGCGCAGCAGATCCGCCGCTTCCACCTGCCAATGGCTGGAGCCGCCGCCGGAGCCGGCGATCAGGCCGATCCGCGGGTCGCTGATCGCCGCCTCGTCCAGGCCGGCATCGGCCAGCGCATCGCGCAGCGCCAGGTAGGCGTAGGCCGAGGCGTCGCCCATGAAGCGCTTGAGCTTGCGGTCGATCGCCGCGTCCAGGTCCAGTTGCACATCGCCGCCGATCTGGCTGCGCAGGCCGGCCTCGACCGCCTGCGGGCTATGGCGGATGCCGGCGCGGCCTTCGCGCAAGGCGCGCGACACGCTGTCCAGGTCGTTGCCCAGGCACGACGTGATGCCCATTCCGGTAATTGCCACGCGCCGCATCAGAATGCCTCCGTCGACGTGAACAGGCCCACGCGCAGGTCCTTGGCGGTATAGATCTCGCGCCCGTCCACCGACATGCGGCCGTCGGCCACCGCCATCGCCAGCTTGCGGTTGATCACCCGGCTGATGTCGATCTCGTACACCACCTGCTTGGCGGTGGGCAGCACCTGCCCGGTGAACTTCACTTCGCCCACGCCCAGCGCGCGGCCGCGGCCGGGCGCGCCCAGCCAGGTCAGGAAGAAGCCGGTCAACTGCCACATCGCATCCAGGCCCAGGCAGCCGGGCATCACCGGATCGCCGATGAAATGGCATCCGAAGAACCACAGGTCCGGGCGGATATCCAGTTCGGCGCGGATCACGCCCTTGCCGTGCGCGCCGCCGGTCTCGTCGATGGCGACGATGCGGTCGAACATCAGCATCGGATCGTTGGGCAGGCGCGCGGCGTCGGCGCCGAACAACTCGCCGCGTGCGCTGGCGAGCAATTGCTCGCGCGAATAGGAGGACAGACGACTCATGAGCGGAAGATTTCCAGGCGAGACAGTCGAGGCGCGCAAGAGTGCATGAGCCCTGCGCGTTCAATCAAACGTTTTATCCGTACGCACGCGTAGTGTCGGCAGCGGCGGTGGCGCGCGCACTGCGCCGGATCAAGGCGCGCATTCTCAGTCCGTGCGCAGCGCGGGGCTTATCATGCGCACACCGTTCGCAGGCGTAGGGTATGGGGTCGATGCGCAAGATCATTCACGTCGACATGGACGCGTTCTACGCGTCCGTGGAGCAGCGTGACGATCCTGCGCTGCGCGGCAAGCCGGTGGTGGTGGCCTGGCGCGGCATGCGCTCGGTGGTGTGCGCCGCCTCCTACGAGGCGCGCGTGTTCGGCGTGCGCTCGGCGATGCCGGCGCTGCGTGCCGAGCGGCTGTGCCCGGACGCGATCTTCGTGCCGCCGGATTTCGCCCGCTACAAGGCGGTGTCGCGGCAGGTGCGCGAGATCTTCCAGCGCCACACCGACCTGATCGAGCCGCTGTCGCTGGACGAGGCCTACCTAGACGTCACCGCGCCCAAGGGCGAATTGCGCACCGCCACCGAGATCGCCCAGACCATCCGCGCGCAGATCCGCGCCGAAACCGAACTGACCGCCTCGGCCGGCATCGCACCGAACAAGTTCCTGGCCAAGATCGCCTCGGACTGGCGCAAGCCCGACGGCCAGTTCGTGATCCGCCCGCATCGCGTGGAAGCGTTCCTGACGCCATTGCCGGTGAACAAGGTGCCCGGCGTGGGCAAGGTGATGGAGGCCAAGCTGGCGGAACTGGGCATCGCCACCGTCGGCGATCTGCGCGCGCGCAGCGAGGCGGAACTGGAAGCGCGCTTCGGCAGCTTCGGCCTGCGTCTGTACCAGCGCGCGCGCGGCATCGACGAACGCCCGGTGGAATCGGACCAGCCGGTGCAGTCGATCTCCTCCGAGGACACCTTCGCCGAAGACCTGGCGCTGGAGGCGCTGGAGCCGGCGATCCGGCAACTGGCCGAGAAGACCTGGAACGCCACCCGCCGCACCGAGCGCATCGCGCGCACCGTGGTGCTGAAGCTGAAGACCGCGCAGTTCCGCATCCTCACCCGCAGCTTCACCCCGGAGCAGCCGCCGGACTCGCTGCAGGCCTTGATCGACATCGCCCTGGCGCTGCGCGAGCGGGTGGACCTGCCGGCCTCCACCCGCTACCGCCTGGTCGGCGTCGGCCTGTCCGGCTTCCACGAGCGCGAGCCGGGGCAGGCGCAGGGGCGCTTGTTCGGTTGAGGCGGTGGCGTTGCCTGGGAGACTGCCTTCCCGGCTGATTGCATGGGAACGTGTGCCACGGGAGACTGTCGTACCCTTTATCGCCGCGCCCTGAGCGGTGCGTGGATTGAAACACCTGGGGTTACGGTGCGGCGACGGCGGGTCTGTGTCGCGCCCTTGCGGGGGCGTGGATTGAAAGCACATCGAGTCGGTCAGCAAGCACAGCGTAAGCGGTCGCACACTCTCGCGTGCGTGTGTTGAAACAATCATGGGATGTGGGTGCAGGCCGAGAACCTGGCCGTCGCTCCCGCGTCGGGACTGAAGTCCCTCCCACAGGGGCATGCTGCTCGGGTTGAAACAGCGACTTCATCCTCCGGCACGCGGATCGACCTGGTCGCGTCCTCACGGATGCGTGGATTGAAACATGGGTGGGGATCGCCAACCGGTGATGTTCTCGGGTGTCGTGCGCGCGAGCGCAGGGATCGAGCGGTTGACTCGGGCCGGGATGGATCGCGTGAGCGCGGTTCGCGCGCTCGGTCGCCGTCACGGCGCTGCCGCAGCGGGCGTGGCGTGGTCGCAATCGCGTGTCAGCGAAGGCAGCTTCCGCGCCGCGCCCGCGCGCGCGTCGCAACCGCGTCCGACATTGCGCCACCTACAATGCGCACTTGTTTCCCTGTGTTGGCACGACATGACATTTCCTTATGCATTGGTGGTGTTCGACCTGGACGGCACCCTGGTCGACAGCGGCGCCGACATCGCCGAGGCGCTGAACCGCACCCTGGCCGACTTCGGCCTGCCGCGCGTGCCGGAGGCGACCGTGCTGGGCTGGATCGGCGAGGGCGTGCGCAAACTCGTCGAGAGCGCCTGGCGGCATGCCGGCGACGCCACGCCGCTCGAGACGGTGATGCCGACCTTCATGCGTCACTACGCCGAATGCCTGTTGCGCAGTCCGCGGCTGTATCCCGGCGCGGCCGAGGCGCTGACGCAGTTGCATGCGGATGGCGTGACGCTGGCGCTGTGCACCAACAAGCCGTCGGCGATGGTGCCGCCGCTGTTGCGCCATCTGGGCGTGGCCGATCTGTTCTCTGCGGTGCTCGGCGGCGACAGCCTGCCCGAGCGCAAGCCCAGCCCGGCGCCGCTGCTGCACCTGGCGCAGCAGTTCGCGCAGCCGCCGGCGCGCTGCCTGATGGTCGGCGATTCGGGGACCGACCTGCAGGCCGGCCACGCCGCCGGCATGCCGGTGGCGCTGGTACGTTACGGCTATCCGCGCGATCTGGATCTGGCCAGCGCCGACGTGGTGTTGCTGATGAATGATTTGCGCGAGCTGCTGCAGCTGCGCTGATACGACGGCGATCCAAACACTGCGGTGTAGCGCAAAGACCGGGATGCGCTTGCAGGAGCGGCTTCAGCCGATGACGCAGTAAGCCCCTCTCCCCCCGGGAGAGGGGTTGGGGT
>NZ_AQOJ01000181.1:0-4985 GCF_000364685.1 Xanthomonas sp. SHU 166 | reverse complement strand
CGAATTCCACTGAACAACGTGGTGGGTTTACACACCTAGCTGCTCGGCAGGACATCGGCTCCGCAGCTGGACGGAGCGCACCTGCCAGCCGACTGTCTCAATGGCATTTCCAGCGCAAAGCGCCATCGGCTCGAGCGCCGCGACCCAGCATCGCGGGCAGGCCTCAGCGCAGCATCCGCTGCATGTACAGCGCGATCAGCCGCGGCCGGTCCAGTGCCAGGCAGACCTGCGCATTGGCCACAGCCTCCGGCGCGTCCGCCGTCGGCGTCTCGCGGGTATAGCCCTTGTCGTCGACCACGATGCGCAGCGGCACGGTGGGGCACAGGCCGGGATCCAGCAACTGCGCCACCGGCACCACGTCGAACAGCGTCGGGGTGGCGCTGGCCCAGGGCTGGTCGGTGTCGCGCCACTGGTAGTAGAGCTGCGCCAACGCATCGGTCAGCGGCTCGCCATGGGCGAACAGCGCCACCCGCTCCGGCTCCTCCAGGGTCACCTGGGTGGCGTCCAGCGGCAGCATCACGATCGGCACGCCGGCGCCGAACACGCGCCGCGCAGCGGGGATGTCGGCGGCGATGTTGTACTCGGCCGCCGGCGGACTCGGCGGGCGGTAGCGCGACTTGCCGTAGCCCACGCGCACCGAGCCGCCCATCAGCACCACCTGCTTGAGCTGGGCGAAGCCGGCCGGGTCGCGCTGCTGCGCGCGCGCCGCGTCGGTCAGCGGGCCGAGCACCAGCAGGGTGACTTCGCCGGGATGGCGCCGCGCCTGGTCCAGGATGAACTGCGCCGCATCCGGCGCCTTGCGCGGCAGCGTGCCCTTGGCTGCCCAGCGTGCCTGGCTGAAGGGAATCGTGCTGTCGGTGCGCTGGCCGATCGCCAGCGGGATGTCGCTGCGACCGGCCTGCTGCAGCAGCCGCTGCAGCAGTTGCGCGCGCAAGCCGGTGTCGCCCCAGGCCGAGGCGATGCCCAGCACCTGCAGCTCCGGGCTGCGCAGCAGCAGCGCCAGCGCGAACGCATCGTCGATGTCGTCGCCGACATCGGTGGACACCACCACCTTCTGCACCGGTGCGCTCGTCGTTGGCGCTGGCGCCGCCACCGCATCGGCCGTCCAGGTCGCCGCGATCAGCAGCGCCGACGCCGCCCATTGCTTCAGCACGCGCATGCGCGTCTCCCAAAAAAGAACCGCCGGCATGATAGCCGGCGGTCGGTGTTGCAACGGCGAGGCCGCGGATCAGAAGTTGGCGCGGAACTGTGCGCCGACGATGCGCGGATCGTTGATGAAGCCGGTGAGGTTGTTGAAGTCGATCGCACCGGTGGCGCGGATCTGGTTGGTGCAGTTGCGGCAGAACACAGAGACCTCGTACGCGCCGGCGCCCCAGTTGTAGCCGATCTTGGCACCGCCCTCGAGCAGCGGCTGGCCGACGAACTCGCGCGAGTCGTACAGGAAGAAGTTGATCTCGCTGCGGTAGGACCAGTCGGTGAAGAAGAAGAACTCGGCATCGTCGCCGACCGGGATGCCGTAGCGCAGGGTCGCGTTGCCCATCCACTTGGCCGCCTGCGGCAGCACGTTGCCGTCGATCAGCGCGCGGCCGGAGGCGTTGATCGGATCGGTCACGGTGCAGGTGCGGCACACGCCCACCGACAGGGTCGGGTCCTCGATGCGGGTCCAGTTGTAGGCGCCGCCCAAGGTCATGCGCAGGTTCTGGGTCAGCAGCGCTTCGAAGTCGAACTCGGCGCCGCGCGCCTTGGAGGCCTTGGCGTTGAGCAGGCGCACGTCGTTGGAGGCGCCGCCGACCGCGGTCAGCTGCTGGTTCTTCACCTTGAAGTCGTAGACGTCGAAGCTCAGGCGCGCACGCTTGTCGAACAGGTCGGACTTGATGCCGATCTCGTAGGAATCCACGGTCTCCGGCGCGGCCACGGTCAGCGGCGCGGTGGCCGACGGCACGCCGAAGCTGGCGCCGCGGAAGCCGCGGGCGGCGCGCGCATAGACGTTGACGTCGTCGTTGATGGTGTAGGTGGCACTGAGATCGCCGGTGACCTTGGAATTGTCGGTGCTGCCGCTGGAGGGCTGCTGCAGCGTCACGCGGTCCAGCGCGAGCACGTCGAAGGTCTTCTTGTCGTAGGTGTAGCGGATACCGGCGCGCAGGTTCAGGCGCTCGGTGGCCGCGTAGTTCAGCGAGCCGAACGCCGCCCACGAGGTGTTGCGCTGGCGGGTCAGCTGATAGCTGGACAGGGTGCCGCCGGCCAGGGTGTTGTAGGTGTAGTTCTCGCCTTCCACCGAATCGTGGAAGTAGTACAGACCGGCCTGCCAGTTCAGCGGTCCGGTGTACTGCGACTCGGCGCGCAGCTCCTGCGAGTACTGGTCCAGGTTCTTGATGCCGCCGGCGGTCTCCACCGGGAACGGGATCACCCCGGGGCCGGACGGCGGCGCGAACACCGCGCCGTAGCCGCCGTCGATGTCGCCGCGGCTGTAGTACTTGCCGATGCCCTCGTAGCCGGTGATCGAGTGCAGCACGATGTCGCCCAGGTCCCAGGTCAGGTTGGCGCTGCCGCCGTAGGTCTGCAGTTCCTGGGTGTTCTTGCCGTCGATGGACACCTTGTCCGGATCGAAGCCGGCGACCAGCTGGTTGGTGCCCGGCTGGAAGATGTTGGCGCGGAACAGCCGCGCGGTGCCGTCGAGGTGGCGCGCGTGCGCGTTGAACAGCGCGCTGAAGTCCTCGCCCGGCTGGAACAGCACCTGCAGGCGCACCGCCGAGTCCATGTAGCCTTCGAAGGAGCGGTTGTCGATGGTGTTGTCGACCCAGTCGCCGCGGCGCTGGCCCAGCGCCGACAGGCGCGCGGCCCACTTGTCGCCCATCGCCACGCTCAGGCCGGTTTCCATGGTCATGGTGCCGTAGGTGCCGTAGGACAGGCTGGCGTAGCCGTCGTTGGCGCCGATGGTCGGCTTGACCGAGTTGAACTTGACCACGCCGGCGGGGGTGTTGCGGCCGAACAGCGTGCCCTGCGGACCGCGCAGCACTTCCAGGCTCTGCAGGTCGAAGATCGGGAAGCCCTTCAGGAACGCGTTCTCGGCGACCACGTCGTCATAGATCAGCGACACCGGCTGCGAGGCGTAGGTGTTGAAGTCGGTGTTGCCGTAGCCGCGGATGTAGAAGCGCGGGAACACGCGGCCGTTGGACGACTCGACGTTGAGGCTGGGCGCCTTGCCGGCCAGCACGCGCACGTCCGAGCCGCTGGTGGCGATGGCGTCCAGGTATTCCGGGCGCAGCACGCTGGCCGACACCGGCACGTCCTTGGAGTCCTCGGCGCGGCGCTCGGCGGTGACCTTGATCGTGTCCAGACGGGCGACCCCGTCGGTGCTGTCCGCCTGCTGGGCGGCGGCGGGGAACGAAAGCGCGGAAACGACGGCAACGGCAAGCGCACTGGCGCGCAGCGACCAACTGGCAGACATGGGAACTCCGGGATGGGTGGGCGTAATCGGGAGCGCGCCGAGTCCTTGCCGCGCCGCAGCATAATTAACACAAAATATACAACCTGCGGCGGCCGGCGTCACCTGGGGAGGCGGGGATTTGGGATTGGGGAGTCGGGATTGGCAAAAGCGGGGCGGTTGCGGTGGCTGCTCGCCTGCCGGCCCGGGCCGGCTTCCCTTTTCGGATGGCCGCAGCCGCTTTTGGTTGCGTCGGGACTGAAGTCCCTCCCACAAGCGCATGCACAGCGCGCAGTCGCAGTCGCAGTCGCCGGTGGCGATGGCGATGGCGATGGCGGTGGCGGTGGCAGTGGCAGTGGCAGTGGCAGTGGCGGCGGAGCATGGAACCGCGAGATGCCCTGTGGGAGGGACTTCAGTCCCGACGCGCGAAGTTCTCAGGCTGCAGGCCGTTTTTGAGCGCCGGTGGAAGCAACACGCCACGGCAATGCTTCAACCATGCCACGCCGCTCCTCCGAGCGCCCATGCCAAACCGCATGTCCTGCGCCCGCGGCCGAAAGGCCAGCGGCAAAAGGCCATCCCGCTGCCGCAAGCCCAACCGGGCCGCACGAAATCGCATCGCATACCGCGCGCCGCTTCACATAGCGACCGCTACTGACGTCTGAAGAGCGCGCATCCGCGCTGCCCTGGAGAGACCCCGATGTTCACACCCCGATCCCTGTCCCTCGTCGCCGCGTTCTGCGCGACGCTGTTCGCATGCTCCATCCAGGCCAAGACCTGCACCGCGGTCGACAACATCGTGGCCAGCACCGCGTCGGACACCGCCAATCGCGCCGCTGGCGGCACTGGCGGGCATGTCGGCCTGCACATGCACAACGCCACCACGCCGCTGCCGCCCAGCGGCGCGCAGAGTCAGCTCGGAAAATCGGCGTTCGCCAACTGGGCGACGTTCCAGGGCGCCTTCAGCAAGTGGGCAGCGGCCAAGACCGGCAAGCACGTCGAATGCGGCACCAGTGGCGGCCCGAAGGACATCGTCGATGCCGCCAGCGTCGGCATCACTGCGGGCTGGAAATGCACCGCAGTCGGCAAGAACAACATCTGCACCGAGTGGACCGAGTTCACCCCGGTCAAGGTCTGCTTCTGGTACGCCAACTCTTCGGGCGCGAAAGGCACGGCGGGCAAGTGGCTGCTCAACACGGCCTACCCGTCGCTCAACGCGGACTGCAGTTGAGCGGACCCATCAGCGTTGGCAGCGCCGTGCGGCGCTGGCGCCTCCGCACGGCCTGCCGGCTCAACCGGCCGGCGTCTCCGGCACCCGCACCCAGCCTTCCATCAGCACGCGCGCGCTGCGGCTCATCAAGGCCTTGGTGACGGTCCACTGGCCGTCCACCTGGCGCGCCTCGGCGCCGACCCGCAAGGTGCCCGAGGGGTGACCGAAGCGCACCGCGGTGCGTTCGCCGCCGCCGGCGGCGCGGTTGACCAGGGTGCCGGGGATCGCCGCGGCGGTGCCGATCGCCACCGCCGCAGTGCCCATCATCGCGTGGTGCAGCTTGCCCATCGACAT
>NZ_AQOJ01000180.1:0-7312 GCF_000364685.1 Xanthomonas sp. SHU 166 | reverse complement strand
GCGACGAAGGCGACCTTGGGCGTGTGCTGGCGGGTCGCCGCCTCGTCCAGCGTGGCGATCAGGCCCATGCGCAGCGCGCCGTACGCGCGGATGGTCTCGAAGCGCTGCAGCGCCTGCGCATCGCCGTTGATCGCGTCCTGCAGTTCGGTGCCCTGGTAACCCAGCGCCTGCGCTTCAAGGAAGATGGTGGGAATGCCGGCGTTGATCAGGGTCGCCTGGAAGCTGCCGACGCCCGGCACCTCCAGCGTGTCGACCAGGTGGCCGGTGGGGAACATGGCGCCGCCGGCGCCGTCCTCGTCGGCGGCCGGGTCGAGGAATTCCAGCGCGATCTCCGCCGCCGGGAAGGTCACCCCGTCCAGCTCGAAATCGCCGGTTTCCTGCACCGCGCCATCGGTCATCGGCACCTGCGCAACGATGGTCTTGCCGATGTTGGCCTGCCAGATCCGCACCGTGGCCACGCCATCGCGCGGAATCCGCGCCGGATCCACCAACCCGGCGGCGATCGCGAACGGCCCCACCGCCGCGGAGAGGTTGCCGCAGTTGCCGCTCCAGTCCACGAACGCGCGCTCGATCGCCACCTGGCCGAACAGATAGTCCACGTCGTGGTCCGGGCGCGTGCTCGGCGCCACGATCACGGTCTTGCTGGTGCTGGAGGTCGCCCCGCCCATGCCGTCGATCTGCTTGGCGTACGGATCGGGACTGCCGATCACCCGCTGCAGCAGCGCATCGCGCGCCGGGCCCGGCGTCTGCGCCGCCGCGGGCAGGTCCTGCAGGCGGAAGAACACGCCCTTGGAGGTGCCGCCGCGCATGTAGGTGGCGGGGATGCGGAGTTGCGGAGCGTGGGCCATGGCGGTTCCGGGGTGCGTACGAAAAGAAGAGACGGCGGATCAGGGCGAATCGGGAATCTCGGGTTCGACCAGTTGCGTCAGCAGGGTCAGCGACTCCTGCCAGCCGAGGTGGCAGAACTCCACCGGGATCTGCGGCGGGACGCCCTCCTGCACGATCTCCAGTGCGGTGCCGCAGGCCACCGGCCGCAGCCGCACGGTCACGATCATCTCGCCGGGCAGGTCCGGATTGTCGAAGCGGTCGGTGTGGCGGATCAGCTGGCCGGGCACCAGTTCCAGGTAGGTGCCACCGAAGGCGCTGCTGGTGCCGGTGCCGAGGTTGGTGAAGCTCATCCGGTAGCTGCCGCCCACCCGCGCGTCCAGCGCATGCACGGTGGCGACGAAGCCGTGCGGCGGCAGCCATTTGACCAGCGCCGCCGGTTCCAGGAAGGCGCGGTAGACGCGCTCGGCCGGCGCGCGCAGCACGCGATGCAGGTGGACGGTCCCGGTGGTGGCGGCGGACGTGGTCATGGCGGTCTCCTCGGCGGTGGCGGGCGCGGCCAGCATGGCACGCGCCCGATGACAGCGGCAGCCGGCTCAGGCGCTGCGGGCGTCCTCGAGGAAATCCTGGGCGAAGCGCTGCAGCACGCCGCCGGCCTCGTAGATGGACACTTCCTCGTTGCTGTCCAGGCGGCACAGCACCGGCACCTCCACCGCGGCGCCGTCCTTGCGCACGATGCGCAGGGTCAGCGTGGCGCCCGGGGTGCGCGCGCCGACCACGTCGAAGGTCTCGCTGCCGTCGATGCCCAGGGTCGTGCGCGTGGTGCCCGGCAGGAACTGCAGCGGCAGCACGCCCATGCCGATCAGGTTGGTGCGGTGGATGCGCTCGAAGCCCTCGGCGACGATCGCCTCGACCCCGGCCAGGCGCACGCCCTTGGCCGCCCAGTCGCGCGAGGAACCCTGGCCGTAGTCGGCGCCGGCGATCACGATCAGCGGTTGTTTGCGCGCCATGTAGGTTTCGATCGCCTCCCACATGCGCAGCACCTGCCCGTCCGGCTCCAGCCGGGTCAGCGAGCCCTGCTTCACCTTGCCATCGACCACCGCCATTTCGTTGATCAGCTTCGGGTTGGCGAAAGTGGCGCGCTGCGCGGTGAGGTGGTCGCCGCGATGGGTGGCGTAGGAATTGAAGTCCTCCTCCGGCACGCCCATGTGCGCCAGGTATTCGCCGGCGGCGCTGTCGGCCAGGATCGCGTTGGACGGCGACAGGTGGTCGGTGGTGATGTTGTCGCCGAGCACCGCCAGCGCGCGCATGCCGCGCAGCGTGCGTTCGCCGGCCAGCGCGCCTTCCCAGTACGGCGGGCGTCGGATGTAGGTGCTGCGCGGGCGCCAGGCGTACAGCGGCGCCACCGGCGCGCCCTGCTCCACGCGCACGTTGAACATCGGCGCATAGACGCGGCGGAACTGCTCCGGCTTCACCGCGGCGCGCACCGCCGCATCGATCTCGGCGTCGCTGGGCCAGATGTCCTTCAGCCGCACATCGCGGCCGTCGGCGTCGGTGCCCAGCACGTCCTTCTCGATGTCGAAGCGCACCGTGCCGGCGATGGCGTAGGCGATCACCAGCGGCGGCGAGGCCAGGAACGCCTGCTTGGCGTAGGGATGGATGCGCCCGTCGAAGTTGCGGTTGCCCGACAGCACCGCGGTGGCGTACAGGTCGCGCTCCACGATCTCCTGCTGGATGCGCGGATCCAGCGCGCCGCTCATGCCGTTGCAGGTGGTGCAGGCGAAGGCGACGATGCCGAAGCCCAACGCCTCCAGGTCCGACAGCAGGCCGGCCTCTTCCAGGTACAGCTGCACCGCCTTGGAACCGGGCGCCAGCGAGGTCTTCACCCATGGCTTGCGGGCCAGGCCGCGCGCGCGCGCATTGCGCGCCAGCAGGCCGGCGGCGATGACGTTGCGCGGGTTGGAGGTATTGGTGCAACTGGTGATGGCGGCGATGATCACCGCGCCGTCGGGCATGCGCCCCTGCGCCTGCTCGGCCTGGCCGGCGGCCAGCTTGGCCGGGTCGGCGATGCCGCGCGCGGCCAGTTCAGTGGTCGCCACGCGCTTGTGCGGATTGCTGGGGCCGGCCATGTTGCGCACCACCTGCGACAGGTCGAAGCGCAGCACGCGCTCGTACTGCGCGGTGGCCAGCGCATCGGCCCACAGCCCGGTGGTGCGAGCGTACTGTTCCACCAGCGCCACCTGCGCTTCCTCGCGCCCGGTCAGGCGCAGGTAGTCCAAGGTCTGCTGGTCGATGTAGAACATCGCCGCGGTGGCGCCGTATTCCGGGCACATGTTGGAGATGGTGGCGCGGTCGCCGATGGTCAGCGCGGCGGCGCCTTCGCCGAAGAATTCCAGATAGGCGCCGACCACACGCTCCTGGCGCAGGAACTCGGTCAACGCCAGCACCACGTCGGTGGCGGTGATGCCGGGCTGCGGCCGGCCGCTCAGCTCCACGCCGACGATGTCCGGCAGGCGCATCCACGAGGCGCGGCCGAGCATCACGCTCTCCGCTTCCAGGCCGCCGACGCCGATGGCGATCACGCCCAGCGCGTCCACGTGCGGGGTGTGGCTGTCGGTGCCCACGCAGGTATCGGGGAAGGCGACGCCGTCGTGCACGTAGATCGCCGGCGACATCTTCTCCAGATTGATCTGATGCATGATGCCGTTGCCCGGCGGGATCACGTCCACGTTGCGGAACGCGCGCTTGCTCCAGTCGATGAAGTGGAAGCGGTCCTCGTTGCGGCGATCCTCGATCGCGCGGTTCTTGGCGAAGGCCTGCGGATCGTCGCCGCCGCACTCCACCGCCAGCGAGTGATCGACGATCAACTGCACCGGCACCACCGGATTGACCTTGGCCGGATCGCCGCCCTGCTCGGCGATGGCATCGCGAAGTCCCGCCAGGTCGACCAGCGCGGTCTGGCCGAGGATGTCGTGGCACACCACCCGCGCCGGAAACCACGGAAAATCCAGGTCGCGGCGGCGCTCGATCAACTGCAGCAAGGCGTCGTGCAGCAGGTCCGGATCGCAGCGACGCACCAGGTTCTCGGCGAACACCCGCGACACGTAAGGCAGGCCGGCATAGGCGCCCGGGCTGATCGCATCGACTGCGGCCTGCGCGTTGAAGTAGTCCAGCGCGGTGCCGGGAAGGGATTTACGGTAGTGGCTGTTCATGGCTGGCTACAGTAGAAAAAAAGCGAAGACAGGACCCCTTCTCCCTTCGGGACCTTGGCCCCCTTCTTGGGGGAAGGTGCCCCGAAGGGGCGGATGAGGGTACGGGCGAAGCCTGGTGCACTCAGTCTCCTCATGAGGGGCGGATGAGGACACGGGCGAAGCTCAATGCAACCCAACACCACGAGGCTGCGCCCGTACCCTCACCCCCGACCCCTCTCCCGGTGGGAGAGGGGAGTGTCACTCGGGGTCGAGGCGTACAGGCGCATCACTTGCGCTGATCGATCGGTACGAACGCCTGATCCTCCGGCCCCACGTAGTGCGCGCTGGGACGGATGATCTTGCCATCGACGCGCTGCTCGATGATGTGTGCGCTCCAGCCGGCGGTGCGGGCGATCACGAACAGCGGGGTGAACATCGCCGTCGGCACGCCCATCATGTGGTAGCTGACCGCACTGAACCAGTCCAGATTGGGGAACATCTTCTTGATGTCCCACATCACCGTCTCCAGGCGCTCGGCGATGTCGTACATCTTGCGGCTGCCCTGCGCCTCGGACAGTTCGCGCGCCACGTCCTTGATGACCTGGTTGCGCGGGTCCGACACCGTGTACACCGGGTGGCCGAAGCCGATGATCACTTCCTTGCGCTCGACCCGCGCGCGGATGTCGGCCTCGGCCTCGTCCGGGGTGTCGTAGCGCTTCTGCACCTCGAAGGCGACCTCGTTGGCGCCGCCGTGCTTGGGCCCGCGCAGCGCGCCGATGCCGCCGGCGATGGCGCTGTACATGTCGCTGCCGGTACCGGCAATGACCCGGCAGGCGAAGGTGGACGCGTTGAACTCGTGTTCGGCGTAGAGGATCAGGCTGGTGTGCATCGCCTGTACCCATTCCTCGTGCGGCTTGAAGCCGTGCAGCAGGCGCAGGAAGTGGCCGCCGATCGAGTCGTCGTCGGTCTCCACCTCGATGCGCCGGCCGTTGTGGCTGTAGTGGTACCAGTACAGCAGCATCGAGCCGAGGCTGGCCATCAGCTTGTCGGCGATGTCGCGCGCGCCGGGATGGTTGTGGTCGTCCTTCTCCGGCTGCACGCAGCCCAGCACCGACACGCCGGTTCGCATCACGTCCATCGGATGCGCCGACGGCGGCAACTGCTCCAGCGCGGCCTTGACCGCGGCCGGAATGCCACGCAGCGAGCGCAGCTTGGCCTTGTAGCCGCGCAGCTCGCTGTTGCTGGGCAGCTTGCCGTGCACCAGCAGGTAGGCGATCTCCTCGAACTGGCTGGTGCGCGCCAGGTCCAGGATGTCGTAGCCGCGGTAGTGCAGGTCGTTGCCGCTGCGGCCCACCGTGCACAGCGCGGTGTTGCCGGCGGCGGTGCCGGACAGGGCCACCGATTTCTTCGGCTTGAAGGCGGGGGCGGTCTGCGGAGCGGTGTCGTTCATGGCGAATCTCCCGGTGTTGCGGTCGGATGGACGCAGTGGATCAGGGGACGTGCGGCGCCGGTGGCCAGGCCCCGGCGCGCTCGAGCAGTTGCTGCAGCATGGCGATCTGGCGGTTCTGCTGATCCACCAGCGTCGCCCAGTCCTGCTCGCGCAGCTGGTTGAGCTTCTCGTGCACCTGCAGGATCTCCAGCTCGGCCTTGATGTTCACTTCGTAGTCGTTCTGCGCATGCAGGCGGTCCACCGCCGCCTGGCGGTTCTGGCTCATCATGATCACCGGCGCCTGGATCGCGGCCAGGCACGACAGGCACAGGTTGAGCAGGATGTAGGGATACGGATCGAAGGCGTGCGCCAGCACCAGGCTGTTGAGCGCGATCCAGCCCAGCAGCACCACGCAGAAGCCGATGATGAACGTCCAGCTGCCGCCGATCGCGGCGACGCGGTCGGCGACGCGCTCGCCCAGCGAGCGGTCGCGGTCGGCCTGCGTGACGATGTCGCGGGCCACGTGGCGCTTGGCGATGAAGCGCTCCACCACCTCGCGCTCGGCCTCGGACAGCTTGTCCAGTTCGGTCTGCAGCAGATGCCGCGCGGTCTGGCGGCGGTCGATGCGGCTGCGCAGGAACGAGGCAGCGCTGGCGTGGGTATTCATGGGCAGGCCCGGGCAGGAAAATCGCCGCCGATCATGCGCCCTTGCCGGCGAACAGCGCATCCAGGCGCTGCTCGAAGGCGTGGTAGCCGATGCGCTCGTACAGCTCCTCGCGGGTCTGCATGCGCTCCAGCACTCCCTGCTGATGGCCGTCGCGGCGGATCGCGGTGTACACGTCCTCGGCGGCCTTGTTGGCGGCGCGGAACGCCGACAGCGGGAACAACTGGATCGCCACGCCGGCCGACGCCAGTTCGTCGCGGGTGAACAGCGGGGTCTTGCCGAACTCGGTGATGTTGGCCAGCACCGGCACCTTCACCGCGTCGACGAACCGGCGGTAGGTGTCCAGGTCGTAGGCGGCCTCGGCGAAGATGCCGTCGGCGCCGGCCTCCACGCAGGCGATGGCGCGTTCGATCGCCGCGTCCACGCCCTCGGCCTGGATCGCGTCGGTGCGCGCGATCAGGAAGAAGTCCGGATCGGTCTTGGCATCGGCCGCGGCCTTGACTCGGTCCACCATCTCGCCCTGGCTGACGATCTCCTTGCCCGGGCGGTGACCGCAGCGCTTGGCGCCGACCTGGTCCTCGATGTGGCAGGCGGCCGCGCCGGCCTTGATCAACGCCTTGATGGTGCGCTCGATGTTGAACGCGCTCGGGCCGAAGCCTGTGTCGATGTCCACCAGCAGCGGCAGCGGGCACACGTCGGTGATGCGGCGCACGTCGATCAGCACGTCTTCAAGCGTGTTGATGCCCAGGTCCGGCAGGCCCAGCGAGCCGGCGGCGACGCCGCCGCCGGACAGGTAGATGGCCTTGTAGCCGGCGCGCTGCGCCAGCAGCGCATGGTTGGCGTTGATCGCGCCGATCACCTGCAACGGCGCTTCGGCGGCCAGGGCGGCGCGGAAACCGGCGCCGGGGGAAACGAGGGACATGGGCGACTCCTGACGAAGAGGCGGCAACACCCCGCCGGGCGTTCCGCGATGGACGCCAATCTGGCACTCTCGCCGGCATGGATCAATCTTGATTCAATGAATCAACCTATCGTCCCTTCATGTCCGACAGCCCCGACCGCAACCTGATCTCCGCCGCGGAGGCCTGCGCCCTGCTCGGCATCAGCAGCGCCACCTTGTACGCCTATGTCAGCCGCGGCCTGCTCAGCTCGCGCGCCGGTCCCGACCACCGCAGCCGCGCCTACCTGCGCGCCGAAGTGGAG
>NZ_AQOJ01000179.1:0-3276 GCF_000364685.1 Xanthomonas sp. SHU 166 | reverse complement strand
GATGGATCGGCGGCGGCGGCGCGGCCGCCGGTGCGACCGGCACGGAGCGACCGGGAACGCCGGCGGCCAACGCCAGCAGGCCAAGCGCAGCGGCCGCGGCCAGCGCCGTGCGAAGCGGCGCGCGCGCGCCAGCGGTCTGTGTGTGCAAGAGACTCCCTCCCAGGAACGGCGAACGCATGCCATGTCGCGGCCGGACCGCACACGCCGAGGTGCGGCCGGCGCCTACGCTTCCCGAATCGCCCCAAGCCTGTCAACCGCGGCGCGAGGTATGCCTCGATGCCGCACGGATATCGACTGACGCTATAGCGATGGAATACCGGGGTTGCTTGGGGTGACTGGCATGGACTTGTCTTGCTTCACCAGCATAGGCAGCGTCGCTACGGAGATTTTGCTGCATCGCAGTAGAACCGACATTGCACACTGCGCAGATCTGGGACCGCATACGGGCAGATGACGCACCTGATCGCTTGCCAGTTCGATGGCCTTCTTACCCCGTCATGGAGCATGGCCGAATCCGTGACGGTGACGTTTGGTAGGCAATCAATGTCGAACCGAGACGGAGTCGTTCGCCACAGGCCCGCCGGCACAAGGACCATTGCTCCTAGATCGAGGCTCTCAGTCGACAGGCCGCGATAATGTCCTTCCATTGCCCGGAGGCAAGCAATGACGCATCGAGATTGACCACATGGTCGTTCTTGCGGAACGCGAACGCATACACCTGATCGAAAAAATCTGGAGAAAACAAACTTTCATAGCGATTAAAAGCCCCGTCATACATGCACAGGGAGAACCTGCAACCCTCCGCATCGAACATGCTTGCCAAAGCCCGATGAATTTCTGCAGAGATCACATCCGGAGCAGCCACGACCGTCTCGAGGAGCAATACGCCGTTCGGCCAATCGTCGCCAAGCATCCTGTAAACGGACGCTTCGCTCCGCGAACTGATATCCCGCTTCAGCGTTGCATATGCTCCCTGCAAAGAAGCTGCATCAAAAACACCGTAGCACAGAACGGAGAATGTGCTTGCGCCATAAACCGAGAGGAAATCAACGGCGCGCATAAATGTAAAAATCGAATTTATTCATGACCGATACACCTTCAATCCCAAAAAGGACGATACTGACCGCCTCATTCCCTAGGCCGCCTCAGCAAAGCCAAAATCAATCTCGCCGGACACATACCCACTAGATTTATTGCACGTACAGAGCTCATGCATGCCGAGCTCGATATACACGAGCAGCCAATAATCATTGCAGCCTTTTCCTAAGCCGCCAAGCATTAAAAAATTCAAATACTGTAACGGCAGAAAAAAACAAAGCAAAAAAAAGAATAAGCTTCGCCAGCCACAATACATTTATAATCCATGCGATAGATGCCGCAACAGCAAAAAACAAAATAAGCTTAATTCCACTACGAAAGCGAATCTCTGATTGCCTTATGCGAACCTCAATTCTCATCCCCTATCCTCCACAGCGGCACTACCACCAATAGCCATGGCGGCTACCAGTGTCAGCCGCCTTGCTCCGCATACTGCCCAGATGATCTGCCAGGAAATGCGCTCGGCCATTGACGTCATTCCGCGCATAGCGCTCATCCATACCAAGCCCTGTCAGGATCAGGTTGACGGTGCCGCCCTACGTCTCTTGCACCGCATCCAGTCCATCATACAAATAGCTGATCGTCTGTCCGCCTTCGGCCTTGCTCATTCTTCGGCCCAGCGGGTCGTAACCGAAGTTGGAAATGCTTGCTGCCCCCTATTTCCTTTCGACCAACTGGTCGCGCGCGTTCCAGACATAGGTGCGTACGCCGTCGGAAAGCAAGTTGCCGTTGGCGTCGTAGCTGAGCGCCTGGCCATCGGCCTGGGCTTGACGGTTGTTACTGCCGATCTGCGCCACCAAGCGGCCGACCTAGTCGTAGCCCTAGCCATAGCCGATCTCGCCCAGGGCCCTGCCGTCCGAATTCATCATCTGCATCAAAATCACCCAACCTTCCAAAGTTATTGACCTCAGATGATTGGAAACCATTATCCCGGGAGAGTTACTAGACAAAAATCAAAAAACCCAATGCAGAAAATAACCAAATTCTATTCATCAAAAAATAAACCCACCAAAAACAGGAAGAGCAACAGCCATAGAAGAAGCCCCGCCTCCCACCACAATCTTTATCCACACTCTCATCCGCTTATCACCCAGAACTAACCAGCCTTGTTAAATATGAAAATATTATCATTCCACAATTTAGAGAAATACTCTAAAGGAAATTGCAAATCTGGGTGACTACCATCGTCAAAAATTAGTCGCCACCAAGGAGTTAGGTATGTAACAGACGCAGCCGGCACGCCGTTATTAAGAACACTCAATTTTGAAATAAATATATTTCGAACGCAATGCACCTCAACTCCATGCCCAATTTTAAAAACTAACCCACCAACATCGATAAATTTAAATCCATCGTCTTCAAAGAATATTATGCGCCTTGGGCCACGCAATATTTTCTCCCAATCAACAAGCCAACCCGCCACATTCAAACTCTTATTACCAGACGAAAAAAAATTTAACTCCCCAGCGCCATAGACAAAGACATCCTGCTCTAGCGGATCGTAGACCCTATAGCGACGAACCAGTATTTTATTGACCACAACCACAATTACCTCCAATTCTTCCTGCGCGCGTTGCCGAACCTACTAAGCCGCCTCCTACTAAAACGGATGTCCACCCAATGCTCGTTCTTCCTGCGCCAGCAATTATGTCGGCACTACTCTTTCCTTGCGCCACCAGGCCTTCATATGTGACGGCATGCCAATTTCTCAATGAGTAAGCGAAAGGTCCTCTGAAATAATTCTTCAGAGCGTTCTTGCGATTACGCTTTCCTCTGCAGACAATCCCAATCTTGGAATCTGACGGGCTTTTGCCACGTAACCCAATCGACTCAGAGGCATAGCTAAACTATAAACAGTTCCGGCGACTTGCCCACCAGAATAATAACCTGAACATTTTTCAACTGCGCCATTAATATCCCATTGATCCCGTATGTAGTTCGTCAACCCAAATGACAACGAGTCGCCAAAACCTGCTACCGCATCTACTACCGGCTGGGGAATTGATGGCAAATCAAAAAGACCTAAAGGATCTCCATACATCAGTGGGGAACCATGGACATAGGCATAAGGGTTTGCTCCACCGACCAACCCAATGGGGTCCTCACTAACAAAGCGCCCCAAGTCTGGCCGATAGTACCGCGCCCGGTAGTAATAAAGCCCACTCGCATCCCGCTCCC
>NZ_AQOJ01000178.1:0-4682 GCF_000364685.1 Xanthomonas sp. SHU 166 | reverse complement strand
TGCGGTGGCGCCATCCACGTCGGCGGCGGTTGGCAGGGGCACGATCCGGCGTTGCGTAACGCCACCCACGTGGAGGCCGATGCCAGCGTCGCGCTCGACGCCAGCGCCGGCAGCAGCGGCAACGGCGGCGAAGCGGTGGTCTGGTCCGACGGCGACACCCGGTTCGCCGGCAGCATCGCCGTGCGCGGTGGCGCGCAAGGCGGCAACGGCGGCCGCGCCGAAGTCTCCGGCAAGCAGCAACTCGCCTACAGCGGCCGCACCGATGCCAGCGCGGCCAACGGCGCGATGGGCGACCTGCTGCTGGACCCGGACACCATCAGCATCCAAGGCGGCGGCACCGGCATCGGTTCCCTGGGCGGAAGCACGGTATACGTGCGGGACCTGCAGGCGCAGAACGCCAACGTGATGCTGGTGGCCGACAATGGCATCACCTTCGGCGACCTGTCGCTGAACGGCGGCAACGGCCGCCTGAGCATGGCCAACAATGTCAGCCTGCGTCTGGAGAACACCAACGGCACCATCAGCTTCGCCAATCCGACCAATACGGTGGAAGTGTTCGGGACCGGCAGCATCTACATGCAGAGCGGACGCACCAACACCGGCTTCCTGAGCAGCATCGGCAACCTGATCGCACATGGCCCCGGCACCAATCCCGGCACGCTGCCGACCCACGACGTCAGCCAGAACGGCAACGGTACCCCGGGCGCCGGCTCGATCACCCTGTACGGCGCCGACGGCATCTCGGTCAGCGGCGCGCTGACCACCAATGGCGGCTACGTGCGCATCTGGGGCGACTCGGACAACATGGGCGGCGGCGACCTGACCCTGAACTCGCCGATCTTCAGCAATGGCGGCAACGTGTACCTGTCCACCGGGCAGGGCGCGGTGACGCTGAACTCCAACATGACCCTCGGCGCCGGGCGCGTGCTGTTCAAGGCCGACGGCAGCTACACCAGCGGCGAGAAGATCCTCAACGGCCTGATCGACGCCAGTGGGGATTTCAACATCGATACCGCCTTCACCATGAAGGGCGGCGCCAGCATCTACACCAGCGGCAACATCGTGTTCGGCAACGTACCGGTCAATCTCGATACCGGCAGCGGCGTGCTGGTGCTGCGTGCCAACAAGATCGACTGGGGCTCTTCGACCCTCAACAACCTCAGCACGGCGTCGATGCGCCTGGAGCCGTACGACCCTTCGGTCAACATGGTGCTGGGCGACGCCAATGGCTTCGCCTCGGCGGCGACGCTGAACAAGTTGCCGGGCATCCGCAACCTGACCATCGGCCGCGCCGATGGCACGGGCACCATCAGCGTCTCCGGCAACTACAACTTCAACGCCAGCGGCAGCTTCGAACTGCTCGACAAGACCCTGGACATCACCGCCGGCAGCCTCAGCAACAGCACCGGCGACGTGATCCTGACCGGCGACACCATCAACCTCAGCCAGCATGTCACCGCCAACGGCGGCAACGGCAAGGTCACAATCCGGCAGATGACCGCGGCCAACGCCCTGCATCTGGGCACCGGGCTCAGCAACGCGACGATCGGCCAGGTCAACGCGGCCACGCTGGAAGTGGGCCGCAGCGACGGCGGCGACCTGGTGTTCGACAGCGACATCGTCACTGGCGCCAGCACCGTGAGCCTGAAGAGCGGCCAACGCGTCTTGGGAGTCAACGGCGGCGTATCTGCGGCCAAACTGGCGGTCACCGCCGGCGCTGGCGCCACCCTCAGCGACAGTACCTTCAACTTCACCACGCTGGCGCTGGACGTGGGCGGCGCCACCCAGATCGCCAGTTCCAGCGCCACTTGGGGCCTGGGTCTCGCCGACACACTGACCGGCTTGAATGTGCGCGCCGGCACCACCGGGACGGTGGGGTTGAACGCGACAGGAACCTTGGGCCTGAACAGCGCGATCAACTTCAACAACAGCGCCGCCACCCTCGCCGCCACTGCCGGCACCGGTTTCGATGCGGCCAGCACCACGCTGAGCAATCAGACGGCAGCCACCGTGGCCTTCGCCCTGTCCGGCGGCAACCCGTTCGCGTTCGGCGGCAGCAGCACGGTCCTGAGCGGCAGCATGCTGTCGCGCTTCAACGGCGTGAGCACGTTGCGCGTGGATGCGTCGGGCAATGACGTGACGATGGGGGCGTTCAACGTCGCCGTCGGCAACCGCATGCAGGTGCAGGCGCGTCGTTTGCAGCAGACCGACGACGTCGGCGTGAGCGGCGGCAGCCTCTATCTCAGCGCCGCGCAGGGCGGCCTGAGCCTGAACCACGGCATCAGCGCCGCGCAGACGCTGTCGCTCAACGACGTCGCCGGCACCGGCATCCAGGGCAGCGGCGCGTTGACCGCCGCGGCGCTGGCGCTGCGCTCCAGCGGCGCGGTGTCGCTGACCTCCGCCAGTACCCTGGTGAACGCGATCGCGGCGCAGAGCGGCGACCTGACTTTCCGCAACAACGGCAGCCTGCTGGTCGGCAGTGTCGATGGCCTCGCCGGCATCGCCTCCACCGGCGCGGTGGACGTGCGCCTGACCGGCGCCAGCGCGGACCTGACGCTGCAACAGGCGGTGAGCGCGGGCAATGCCGCGCAGCGACAGACCGGCGTGCTGCTGGCGGCCGGCCGCAACTTCATCAATCAGGCAGGCAGCAGCGCCGTAAGCACCGGCAACGGCCGCTGGCTGGTGTATTCCACCTCGCCGCTCAATGACACCCGCGGCGGTCTGGCGCCGCAGTTCAAGCAGTACAACGCCGGCACCGGCAGCACCGTGCTGGATGCGGGCAGCGGTTTCCTTTACCGCGTCGCCCCGACCGTTGCCGTCGCCCTCACCGGCGCAGCCAGCAAGACCTATGACGGCAATGCCGCTGCCGCACTGGGCGGGATCGGCTACACGGCCAGCAGCGGTGCGATCGACGGCGATACGGTCGTCGTCACCGGCACCGCCGCGCACTACGACAGCAAGAACGTCGGCCACGGCAAGGCGGTCACCGTCGACGGTCTGAGCGTGGACCACGCCGGCAACGGCGCGGTGCGCGTGTACGGCTACGGTCTGGCCAGCACCAGCGCCAGTGCCAACATCGGTATGATCAGCCAGAAGACGCTGCAGCTGGGGGCCGGCTCGATCCAGGGCAAGGTCTACGACGGCACCAACACCGCCAGCCTGGGGTCGGCGGCCCTGAGCGGCGTGGTGAGCGGCGACGACGTGCGCTTCGCCGGTGCATCCGGCGCGGTGTTCGCCGACAAGCGCGCCGGCGTCAACAAGCAGGTCACCGTGTCCGGCATCGCGCTCGGCGGCAACGATGCCGGCAACTACCTGGTCGACAGCACGGCCTATGCCGACATCGCCAAGCGCACGCTGACGGTGGCGGTCGACATCGCCGGCAAGGTGTACGACGGCGGGATCGGCGCGCAGGTGCGCAACGCCACGCTCGGCAATGCCGTCGTCGGCGACGATGTGTCGGTCGCCACCCAGGCCGCGTTCGTCGACAAGAACGTCGGCGACAACAAGAGCGTCGTGGTCGCCGCACAACTCGGCGGCACCGATGCCGACAACTATGTCATGGACGTGGCCACCTCGACGCCGCGCGGCAGTACCGCCTCGATCACGCCCAAGACGATCGACGCCGGCACGCTGAGCGTGACGGCCAAAGTGTACGACGGCAACCGCACCGCCAACGTCGGCAGCAACGGCCCGGTCGGCACGCTGAGCGGGGACGACGTGGCGCTGGTCCTGCAAGGCCAGTACGACGACAGGAACGCCGGCACGGGCAAGCGGGTGGACGTGACGGCCGGCTTGCGCGGTGGCGACGCCGGCAACTACCAGTTGCTCGCGACGCGCCTGCAGTCCAGCGGCGACATCACGCCCAAGACGATCGACGCCGGCACCCTGAGCGTGACCACCAAGGTGTACGACGGCAACCGGACCGCCAACGTCGGCAGCAGCGGCCCGGTCGGCACGGTCGGTGGGGACGACGTGGCGTTGATCTTGCAGGGCCTTTACGACACCAAGAACGCCGGCACCGGCAAGCGCGTGGACGTGACCGCGGGCCTGCGCGGTGGCGATGCCGGCAACTATCGCCTGGTCAACACCAGCCTGCAGTCGCGCGGCGACGTGGCGGCGAAGGAACTGACCGTCGGCAATGTGGCCGTGCTAGACAAGCGCTTCGACGGCGGCAGCGACGCGGTGCTGGTACTGCCGCCGCTGCGTGGCGTGGTCGTTGGCGACGAGGTCGCGCTGCAGGGTCGGGGTCAGTACGACAATGCCTCGGCCGCGGCGGGCAAGACGGTGCAGATCGCACTGGCCCTGAGCGGTGCCGACGCGGGCAACTACCGCCTGACCGACGCGCGTCAGCAGACCGTCGCCGGCATCGAGGACCTGCCGGGCCGCAACGCGGTGGACGCGGTTTCGCAGCCGAGCATGGGGGGCAACGGCACGCAGCCGGGCGGCACCGCCGACGGCAATTCGTTGACGGCGGCGGGCGCGATTTCGGCAGCGGCCGGCGCGATGGGGGAACTGGGCGCATCGGCGCAACCGCGGCTGGGTGGAACCTCGCTCGATCCGACCGGCGCCGGCAGCACGGCATCGGGTGGCGGCGCCGGTGGTTCGGGCGGTGCCGGCGGCACTGCCGGCGCTGCGATCGGCACGGGCACCGGGACCACCGCGGCCGACGGTGCCACCGGCTC
>NZ_AQOJ01000177.1:0-10032 GCF_000364685.1 Xanthomonas sp. SHU 166 | reverse complement strand
CGCGCCGGCCATCGCCGACGCGCACCTGCCGCACTCAGCGCGGCGCCGGGGCCGCCGCCGCGCCCTGCGGCACCCCGTCGGCATCGATCACGGTGACCTCGCCCAGCTTCAGCGCGCGCACCGGCGCCTCGATCTGCTTGAGGTCGCCCACCACCACCCAGGTCAAGGTGTTCGGGTCGAGCATCGACGCCGCCTCGCGCACCTGCGCCGGGGTCATCGCCTCGATCTCGGCCTTGCGCTTGAACACGTAGTCGTCGGGGCGGCCGTAGCGGACGATGCCGCCGATCGCGCCCATCACCGCGCTGGCCGTCTCGTAGGCGCCCGGCAGGCTCAGGGTCTGGATGTTGCGGATGCGCGCCACCTCCTCCGCCGTCGGCGGCGCCTTGCCGCTCGCGAAGACGCTGATCTCCTTGTACATCTCCTGCAGCGCCGGGGCGGTCTTGTCGATCTGCACCGGGGCCGAGGCGGTCCAGGGCCGCTGGCCGAGGGCGCTGGCCGCGCCGCTGCGCGCGCCGTAGGACCAGTGCTTGTTCTCGCGCAGGTTCATGTTCAGGCGCGAAGTGAAGTCGCCGCCGATCACGCCATTGGCGATGTCGAAGCGGACCGCCGCCGGATCGGTGGTCGGCGGCACCAGTTCCGAGGCGAACAGGTTGGCCTGCACCGCGCCGGGCTGGTCGATCAGGTACACGCGTGGCTTGGCCGGCCGCGCCACACGGGTCGGGACCGGCACCGAGGGCGCCGTCCCTTCGCCCTTCCAGTCGCCGAACTGCGCGTCCAGCAGCGGCACGATCTCGGCCAGGGTGGTGTCGCCGACCACGATCAGGGTGGCGTGCTCCGGACGCACCCAGTCGCGGTGGAAGTCGACCAGATCCTCGCGCTGCAGGGCCGCGATCGCCGCCTCGGTGCCGATGCCGCTGAACGGCATCGCGTAGGGATGGCCGACGCCGTACAGCAGCGGCGGCAGCACCCGCATCGCCACGCCGTTGGGCTGCGCCTTCTCCTGGCGGATGCTGGCGATCCAGCTGGCGCGGACCCGTTCGATCTCGTTCGGCGCGAAGCGCGGCCGCCGCAGCATGTCCGCGTACAGCGCCAGCGACGGCGCCAGGTTCTCCTTCAGCGCCGACAGGTAGGCATTGCTGCCGTCCAGCGCAGCGCCGGCCGCCAGCGACGCCCCCAATGCCTCGGCCGCATCGGCGAACGCCAGCGCATCGCGCTCGCCGGCGCCATCGTCGAGCATGCCCATGGTGAAGTTGGCCGTCCCCGGCTTGCGCCCCTGGTCGGCGCTGTAGCCGCCCTGGAACTCGTAGCTGAACTGCACCACCGGTACCTCGTGGCGTTCGGCCAGGATCACCGTGGTGCCGTTCTTCAGCGTCGCGCGCTGCAGCGTCGGGAACGTCAGTTTCGGAAACTGGGTGGTCTTGGGCGGGCCGGCGCTGCGGTCGACCACGCTGGGCAGGGTGCGGTACTTGGGATCGACCGGCGGCGGATTCAGCGGCGCCGGTTGCACCGTCGGCTCCTCGGCCTGCGCCACGCGTTCGCCCGGCTGCACCAGCAGGGTGTAGTCGCCCTTGCCCAGCCACTTGCGGCCGACGGCGGTGAGATCGCGCGGGCGGGTCTCGGCGATGGTCGCCAGCGAGGTACGGAAGCAGCCGGGGTCGCCGGTGTACACCGCGCACTCGGCCAGCACGTCGGCCTTGCCGCCGAAGCCGCCGATGCGCTCGACGCCACGGATGAAGCCGGCGCGGAAGGCGGTCTTGGCGCGCGCCAGTTCGGCCTTGTCCGGCCCCTTGTCCAGCAGCCGGCGCAGTTCCTCGTCGATCGCCGCCTCGACCCTGGCCGGGTCCACGCCCTGCTTGACCATGGCGATGATGCCGAAGCCGGAGCCGAGCTGCGACGGCCAGACCGAGGCGCTGACCATATCCACCAGCTTGTCCTGGTGGACCAGGCGCCGGTCCAGCCGCGAAGAGGTGGCGCCGCCCAGCACCTGCGCCAGCAGTTGCAGGCGGTCGACGTCCTCGGTGCCGGTCTGCGCCACGTTCCAGACGCGATAGATCCGCGTCTGCGGCACCTTGTCGGTCATGGTCTCGCGGGTGGACTGGCTGCGCTGGGCCACGTCGACCTTGGGCTGGGCCATGCTCGGGCCGGCCGGGATGTCGCCGAAGTAGCGCGTCACCTTCTCCTTGGCCGTGGCCACGTCGATGTCGCCGGCCAGCACCAGCACCGCGTTGTTGGGACCGTACCAGGTGCGGAACCACTGCTTCACGTCGGCCAGCGAGGCCGCGTTGAGGTCGTTCATCGAGCCGATGACGGTGTGGTGGTACGGGTGGCCGGCCGGATACAGCGCGCGACTCAGCCGGCTCCAGGCCTGCCCGTAAGGCTGGTTTTCGCCCTGGCGCTTCTCGTTCTGCACCACTCCTCGCTGCTCGTCCAGCGCCGCCTGATCGATGGCGCCGAGCAGGTGTCCCATGCGGTCCGACTCCATCCACAGCGCCATGTCCAGCGCGGTGGTCGGCACGTTCTCGAAGTAATTGGTGCGGTCGCTGTTGGTGGTGCCGTTCTGGTCGGTGACGCCGACCTGCTTGAACGGCTCGAAGAACTCGCCGTGGTGGTTCTCGCTGCCCTGGAACATCAGGTGCTCGAACAGATGCGCGAACCCGGTGCGCCCGGCCGGCTCGTCCTTGGCGCCGACGTGGTACCAGAGGTTGACCGCCACGATCGGCGCCTTGCGATCGGTGTGCACCACCACCCGCAACCCATTGGGCAGGGTGAATTGCTCGTAGGCGATATCCACCGACGCGGCGGCAGCGGGCCTGGCCGCCGTCGAAGGCGGCGCGTAGCTCAATGCGCCGAGCGCGACGGACAGGGCGACGGCCAGCAGGGCGCCACGCGGGCGGGTCGAGACAGTCATGCGGATTCCTTCTTCCTTGGGGCGAGTGAAACAGCCGGTGAACGCCGATCGTACCGGGCGTACCGCACGGCGCGCAGTCCGCCGTTGTCGCTGACGCCCTTCTGCAACGGCGTCACCCCCAACCCATCAGCGGGTCGGCTGCCGCCGCGGACGGCGCCGCGCTGTCCGCGTCCGGCGTACGCGAGCGCCCGGGTGTCCGCCCCCGGACACTTTGAGCGGCAAAATTTCCCTTCAAATACAGCAACTTGAAGTTGGCACGCGGCCTGCTTGCAAATCCTCAAACACAGAAGTCCATCCGATCTTGTGAATGCAAGCTTAATAAAACTGCCGAGCGCAAAAAAGTTCTTGCAACCCCTGATTAGGTGTACTACCTTACTACAACACCACTTATCAACAACACCAATGAGGCCCACCATGAAGACCACCGCCCTGCTCCTGACCGCCGCCATCGCCGCCCTGCTCGCCGCGCCATCCTTCGCCGCCACGCAGATCACCACCCTGGATGCGGTGCAGGTGCGCCCTTCCGCCGAGCAGATCGCCCAGCGCAGCATCGAACAGGCCAGCGGCATCGCCACCCTGCCGGCCGTGCAGGTGCGCCCCTCCGCCGAGCAGATCGCCCAGCGCGACGCCGAACTGTCCAGCCGCATCGCCACCCTGGCGGCGGTGCAGGTACGCCCCTCGGCCGAGCAGCTCGCCCAGCGCAACCAGGAGCAGGCCGCCAGCCAGCACGTGGTGACCCTGGCCACCGTGCAGGTGCGTCCGGATGCGGACATGGGCAGCATGCTGGCGATCGGCGACGTGGTCGGCGAGACGCTGGACACCGCGATGCTGCAGCTGCAGCCGAGCCTGCAGAAGCTGGGCCAGGACCTGGCGGTCGGCCTGGTGCGCTGAATCGGCACCAAGGCCTCCGCGCCGGCGCGTACACTGCGCCGATGATCGCCACCCCAACGCTGCATGTTCTGCTGTACCAGCCCGAAATTCCGCCCAACACGGGCAACGTCATCCGTCTCTGCGCCAACACCGGCGCGCAACTGCACCTGATCGAGCCGCTGGGCTTCGACCTCGGCGACCGTCAGCTCAAGCGCGCCGGCCTGGATTACCACGAGTACGCACGATTGCAGGTCCATGCATCGCTGGATGCGGCCCTGCAGGCCATCGCCCCGCGCCGCCTGTTCGCCCTCAGCACCCGCAGCAGCACCCGCTACGACACGCCCGCCTTCGCCGACGGCGACGCCTTCCTGTTCGGCCCGGAAACCCGCGGCCTGCCGGACACGGTGCTGGAGCAAGTGCCCGACGCGCAGCGCCTGCGCCTGCCGATGCAGCCGCACAACCGCAGCCTCAACCTGTCCAACGCGGTCGCGGTGGTGGTGTTCGAGGCGTGGCGGCAACTGGGCTTTCCCGGCGCCGACTGAGCGTACGGCGCGCGTCGCCTGGCAACGCGCCATCCGATGTTCTATCGCTGCATCGCTGGCGCAGCACGCGCCGCGGCACTGCAGGCGTCAGGACAGATCGTGCAGGTCCTTGCCCAGCACCGGCCCCAGGCTCCAGTCGGAGAAGCGGACCTTCAATCCTTCCCGTTCCGGCGTGCACGTCATCGGGCCGACGAGGTAGGAGGAGGCGACCGGGAACGGGCACAACCGCACCAGCGGCCAGGATCTCCCGTCGCGCGAGACCTGCAGGCGCAGCACGCCCTTGTCCACGGTGGCGCGCATCCAGAAATCCGACGCGTCCGCTTCGTACGGGCCGGTGGCCCAGTCCGAACGGCCGTCGGTCAATACGCTGCTGAGCATCGGCCGCCCATCGCTCAGTTCGATGCCGGCCTTGACCCAGCGGCGCTCGTCGACCCGCACCATGAGGCCGGCCTGATCGTAGAGCTGTTCGAACTTGCCGCGCACGCGCAATTGGCAGGTGAAGCGCGCAGGCGCGGCGATGCCGAGGAAATGCCCGCTGTCGCGGGTGAACCCGTAATGGGTTTCGCGCCAGAAATCGCCGCCCTTGTCGGTGACGACCTCGAGCACGCCGCCCGGCAGGATCCGATGGACCTTGGGCGCGTTGAGCCAGGTGCCCGCCTCCCAGCCGGAAGTTGCCCCCGCGCACGCACCGCTCGCCAGCACGACGCTGCCGGCGGCGAGCCCACCCAGGGTCGCCCGACGACCGGTATCCACGTCCTGCTCCCCGCGATTCGCCATCGCTCTGCTCCTCACGTCGCTGTTTCGGAGGCGCCATCGCGGCGATGGCCTTCGTCGACCTCATCGGCGAATTTGTACATCTGTGCCAATTGAGGCGTCAACCGCGACCTGCGATCATCGGCCTTCGTCGAGACAGCGTTGGACAGGCATGAGCGGCAGGACCTGGCGCCAGGATCCGCACCGGAAGGAAGCGATCGAGCAGGCCGCGCTGCGGGTGATCCTGGATCACGGCGTCACCGGCACCACCTTCCGCAAGGTCGCCGAGGAAGCCGGCGTTCCGCTCAGCGCCACCACCTACTATTTCGGCTCGATGCACGACCTGCTGGTCGCCGCGTTCACCCGCTTCTCCCAAGACGTGTCCGCCGACTTCGCTGCCGAAATCCGCACCGCGCAGAACCGCGACCAGGCCTGCGAGGCGGTGGTGAACATCATCTTCGCCGAGGGGACGGCGTCCCCGCGGGTGCTGCTGCTGAGCTACGAACTGTATGCGTTCGCCCGCCGGCATCCGGAGATGACCGCGATCATGCAGCAGTGGATGGCCAGGAGCCGGGCCGCCCTGGAAACGCAGTTCTCCGTCGCCGCATCCGCCGCCATCGATGCCTTCATCGAAGGCGCGACCATCCACCGCTCGGTGGTGCCCATGGACAGGCAACGCGTCCGCGCGGCGATCGAGACGCTTGCCGCGCTGTAGCGTGCCGCTCGCACGCGGTGGGCGTCGCCACCTGCGCTGACAGTCCTGAAATTCCCTGTTGCCTGGAATGCAACGGCGCGCATCACAACACTGCATCGCGAGCGCCTGAACGGGGCGTTTAATTTATGGACTGGTCGGTTTGGGATTCAGGGCGAGTTCGGGTCGCTAACGGATAATTTACATATCGGCAGCGAACGGCCCCACGCCTCAGCGCCGACAAACCAATAACGAAGGTACCCCGATTATGAAGACCTCTCTGCTTGCTCTCGGCCTCCTGGCCACCCTGCCGTTCGCCGCTTCGGCCGCCGAAGGCCTTTCCTACAACTATGCCGAAGCCGGCTACGTCAAGACCGACGCCAGCGGCGGCGATGCCGACGGCTGGGCGGTCAAGGGTTCCTACGCGTTCCACCCGAACTTCAGCGTGTTCGGCGACTTCAACCGCCAGAAGACCGACTTTGCCGACGCACGCGTCGACCAGTGGCGCGTCGGCGCCGGCTACAACCACGAGATCGCGACCAGCACCGACCTGGTGACCCGCGTGGCCTACAACCGTTTCGCCCCGGAATACGGCACCAAGTTCAACGGCTGGAGCGCCGAAGCGGGTATCCGCACCGCGTTCAACCCGTACCTGGAAGTCTATGCCCTGGGTGGTTACGAGGACTACCTGAAGAAGGACGGCGTCAATCCGGAAGGCACCTTCTACGGCCGTCTGGGCGCCCAGGCCAAGCTGAACCAGAACTGGGGCCTGAGCGCCGACCTGAAGATGGACCGCCACGGCGACAAGGAATGGTTCGTCGGCCCGCGCTTCAGCTGGTAAGCGTTGCCTAGCGCCGCGCGCGTCGTCTCTCTCTCCCGCCGCGCGCGGTTCGGAAAGCCCGGTCCCACGACCGGGCTTTTTTTTGCCTGCCGATCCGGCTCATCGCTGACCCACGGATATGCAGACACGCAAACGCCCGGCCAGGCCGGGCGCTTTCGTGTCCGGCGGCAGCCGGATCAACTGAACAAGGTGGTCGGGTACTCGGGCTTCTGTTCGCGCGCCAGCAGCTGCTGCAGGCCGACCGCCGGGGTCAGCTCGCCATGCAGGACCGCGCGCACCGCGTTGGAGATCGGCAGATCGATGCCGTGGCGCTCGGCCTGGCGCATCACCTCGTCGGCGGTCTGCACCGACTCGACCACCTGACCGATCGCGCGCACCGCCTCCTGCAGCGGTTGCCCACGGCCCAGCGCCAGGCCCAGCCGACGGTTGCGCGAGAGGTCGCCGGTACAGGTGAGCACCAGGTCGCCGAGTCCGGCCAGCCCCATCAGGGTTTCCGGCTTGGCGCCGATCGCCGCGGCCAGCCGCAGCATCTCGTTGAGGCCGCGGGTGATCAGGCCGGCACGGGCGTTGAGGCCCAGTTCCATGCCGTCGGCCACACCGGTGGCCACCGCCAGCACGTTCTTCATCGCCCCGCCCAGCTCGGCGCCGACCATGTCGTCGCCGGTATAGGCGCGGAAGGTCGGGCCGTGCATGGCGTCGGCGACCTGCTGCGCGAACGCGGCATCGCCGTGCACGGTCACCGCGGTCGGCAGGTCCAGGGCCACTTCCTTGGCGAAGGAGGGACCGGTGACCACCGCCAGCGGGACGTCCTCGCCGAGGATCTCCTGCGCCACTTCGTGCAGGAACCGCCCGGACCCGGGCTCGAAGCCCTTGGTCGCCCAGGCCACGCCGGCCTGCGCCGGGCGCAGCGGCGCCAGTTGCTGCAGGGTGTCGGTGAACGCATGCGACGGCACCACCACCAGGATCCAGTCGGCGCCGTCGATGGCCGCCGCCAGGTCGGTGGTGGCCTGCAGGCCCTCCGGCAGCGCGATCCCCGGCAAATAGCGCGGGTTTTCGTGGCGCTGCCCGATGGCCTCGGCGACCACGGCGTCGCGGCCCCACAGCACGGTCGGATACCCGTGCCGTGCGGTCAGCGACGCCAGCGCCGTGCCCCAGGAGCCGGCGCCGAGGACGGCGATCTTCTTCTTGGCGTTATCGCGCATGCGCAACGGCGAACGCGCTCAGGCGTTGCCGGCCGGCTCCGAATCGGCCAGCGACTGGCCCTCGCCCTGCTGCGCGCGCTGGCGCAGGGTCTCGGCGTACAGGGCCTCGAAGTTGATCGGCTGCAGGAAGAACGGCGGGAAGCCGCCGGCCTGGATCAGGTCGCTGACCAGCGAGCGCACGTACGGGAACAGGATGCTCGGGCACTGGGTGCCGAGCAGCACGTCCACCGCCTGCGGGTCCAGGCCGACCAGGCCGAACACGCCGGCCTGTTGCACTTCGGCCACGTAGGCGGTCTTGCCGCCGGCGGTGCAGGTTAGGGTCACGGCCAGCACGACTTCGAAGGCCTGCTCGTTCAGCTGCTGCACGCGCTGGTTGAGGTTGAGCTGCAGTTCCGGCTGCGCGTTGTCGTTGAACACCGACGGCGCGTTGGGGGACTCGAAGGACACGTCCTTGACGTAGATCTTCTCGATGGTGAAAGCGGGACCGGCCGCGGCGTCGGCCGGCGCCGCGGCGCCGTTGTTGGTGAGGTCGGACATTGCTTGACTCCGGTGGATTCGGTAACAGAAAGAAACGGGATTATCACACGCCGGCCGCGCCCCTCGAGGTCGGACCGGACGCGGTGTCTCAGCGGCCCTTGACCAGCGGCAGCTCGGCCTGCTGCCAGGCGGCGATGCCGCCCTCGAGCACGTAGACCTGCTCGAAGCCGGCCTTCTTCAACTGCTTGGCGGCGCCGTCGGCGGTGGTGCCGGTGCGGCAGACCAGCACCACCGGCTGCGCCTTGGCGTTGGCCACCAGCTTGTGCTCGGGGCCGAACTGGCTGGCGGTGGCGTTGCGGCTGCCGGCGATGTGGCCCTTCTCGAAATCGGCCGAGGCCGACAGGTCGACCACCACCGCATTGCCGGCGTTGATCAGGCGGGTCAGCTCCGCCGGCCGCAGGCTCTTGTAGCCACGGAACAGGCGCGCCACTTCGGTGACGATCAGGGCGATGGTCAGGCCCACCAGGGCCAGGGCCAGCATCGGGTTGCGGCCGGCGAAGGCCAGCAGTTCTTCGAAGTTCACGGGACTCGGGGGCTGGAAGCGGGCGCCGATTGTCGCACAGCTCGGCGACCGCGCTACTGGCCGTTCCACAGGTCCGGCAGGCCGTCCTGCAGCCACCAGGTCTTGGCCTCGGGGTCCCAGCGCCAACGCTCGCGGTAGCGGACGATGCGCTCGGCCTGGGTATTGCGGTTGATCACGCCCAGTTCGATCTCGCGCAGCGCCTCGCCGTCGCCGACCGCGCCGCCGCCGACCTTGTAGGAGGAGACCTGGATCTGCCGGTAGCGCTCCAGTTGCAGGTCGGTCAGCGGATGCGCCTGGCGGTAGGCCGGGTCGACCACCTGCCAGGCGGTCTCGAACTCGCTCCAGCGCACCGCCGCGGCGTAGGCGGTCTGCAGATCGTCGAGCTTGCGCTGTTGCACGCGGCTGCCGGCCACGGCCGCGCCGGTCCAGCCCAGCAGCAACAGCAGCGCGAGCGCGCGGAACATCGAGGGCATGGCGGCGTCCAGGTGGCGGCGCGCGGGGCGCGCGATCCGCGCATCCTACCCCTTGGCGAGGGCCACGAAGCGACCGCTCAGGGTCGCCGCCGCCGCCGCGCCGGGCGCGCCGACCTGGGCCTGGATGCCGATGCGGGCGCGGCCGCGCTGGCGGAAGGTATTCACGAACACGGCCCAGTCGGCCTCCGCATCGGCATTGGCCTGGGCATGCAGATCGGCGTAGAGCGGCGCCAGGTAGCGCACCTGGCTGTCGGCGACGTAGACGTCGGCCTGCAGGCCGGCGCGGTGCAGCTCGCAGTTGACCAGCCCCCAGCCGGCCAGGGTCATCACCGAGCCCAGGCTGCCGCCGAAGGCGTTGCCCTTGTCGTTGAGGTTGGCCGCCAGTGGTGCGACCAGTTGCAGGCGCTGCTCGGCATACTCGTGCACGGCGACCTGCAGCGCCGCCACCGGCGGCATGGCCTGGAACTGCCGTTGCAACTGCTGCAGGAACGCCTCGAAGGAAAGATCCGCTGCCATGATGCGATTGTGCTGCCGGTGGGGGCTCGCATAATGCCTGGCATGAGCGCGCATGCAACCGCCGCCCCGACCTGGACCCTGATCTCGCTGCGCCCGCAGGGCGAGCACGCGCCGCTGCGGCGGGCCGCGGCGCGCTGCGGCGCACGGGTGCTGGCGGTGTCACCGTGGCGGCTGCG
>NZ_AQOJ01000176.1:0-2429 GCF_000364685.1 Xanthomonas sp. SHU 166 | reverse complement strand
GCAGCGCCAGCGCCAGCAGCGCGGCCGGCAGCAGCCGGCGCCGCAGCACGGCCAACGGGCGCCGCAACGCCGCCAGGGCGGCCATCAAGGCAGCGACAGGCCTGCGCATGCGTGGGGACTCAGAAGCCCAGGTCGGCGAAGCTCTCCGCGCGGCGGTGGCCGTTGCAGGCCTCGCCCTGGCGCGGTTGCGGGTAATCGTCGCGGCGGTCGATCAGCACCGTGTCCAGGCCGGCGGCGCGGGCCGCATCCAGTTCGGCGACCACGTCGGACAGGAACACGATCTGCGCCGGCGCCACCCCGATCGCCTCGGCGATGCGCGCGTAGCTGGGCTGCTCGCGCTTGCCGCCGATCTCGGTATCGAACCAGCCGGAGAACAGGCCGCGCAGGTCGCCGGCGTCGCTGTGGCCGAAGAACAGCTTCTGTGCCGGCACCGAGCCGGACGAGTACACGTACAGCGCGCGGCCGTCGGCATGCCAGCGGCGCAGCGCCGGCGCGGCATCGGGATAGATGTGCGCGGTGAAGTCGGCATCGCGGTAGCCGGCTTCCCAGATCATGCCCTGCAGCGCCTTCAGCGCGGTGTGCTTGCGGTCCTCGTCGATCCAGCCCTGCAGGGTCTCCACGATCACCGCATCGGTGCAGATGCCGCCGCATTCGCTGGCGACGGCATCCAGCCATTGCCGCACCTGCGGCTGCTGGCCGTGCTCGCGCACGAAGCCGGGCAGGGCGCGGCGCGCATAGGGGAACAGCACGTCCTTGACGAAGGAGATGCTGCTGGTGGTGCCTTCGATGTCGGTGAGTACGACGCGCGGATCGGTCATCGCTCAGTGCGCCTCGCCGCGCAGCTTCGCCTCGTAGCGCGGGAAGCGCTGGGCGATGTCGGTGCCGGTGAAGTGGCCGACCCAGCCGTCCGGCTCGGTGAAGAAGCGGATCGCGATGAAGCGCGGCTCCGGGCCCATGTCGAACCAGTGGTGGGTGCCGTCGGGCACGGCGATCAGGTCGTCCTGCACGCACTCGATCTCGTAGACCTTGCCGTCCACATGCAGGGTGAACAGGCCGGAGCCGGCGACGAAGAAGCGCACCTCGTCTTCCTTGTGGAAGTGCTCGTCGAGGAACTTCTTGCGCATCTCCTCGCGCTGCGGGTTGTCCGGGGCGATGCTGACCACGTCCACGGTCTTGAAGCCGTTGGCGGCGACCAGGCGGTCGATGTCGGCCTTGTAGGCGGCCATGACCGCGTCCGGCGAGGCGCCGGGCTCGATCGGCTGGTTGGCCTGCCAGCGCTCGAAGGTGACGCCGATCTTGCGCAGTTCAGCGGCGATCGCGTCGCCATCGCGGCTGTCGAACAGCGGCGCGTCGGGAGTGGTGTCGGCGAAGATGCGGAGTCGGCTCATGGCGGCGGGCGAAAGCGTCAGTGGGGACGAAAAGGGTAGCAGGTGCGCGGCCGGCGGCCGTTGCGGCGCTGGAACGCTGTCGCGCCGCGGCGGATCAGCCGGCGGCGCGCAGCTTGCGCAGCTCCAGCTCGCAGTGCAGCAGGAACTCGAAGGCTTCGAGGTGGCGGCGCGCCTCGGCCATGTCGCGGCCCCAGGCGTACAGGCCGTGGCCGTCGATCAGGTAGCCCCACAGCGGCGTGCGGTCGAGCAGGGCGTCGACCTGCGCGGCCAGCACGGTCATGTCCTGGGTGTTGGCGAACACCGGCAGGTCGACCGCGGTTTCGTGGGTCTGGTTGCCGTGCAGCGCCTTCAGCAGCTCGTAGCCTTCCAAGCGGATATGGCCCTGCGGCGCATACAGGCGCGAGGCGATGGTCTGCACCGGCGAATGCGTATGCAGAATGCAGCCGACCTCGGGGAAGCGCCGGTACAGCTGGGTGTGCAGCAGGGTTTCGGCGGACGGGCGCAGCGGCCGGCCGACGGCCTGGCCGTCGAAGTCCACCACCATGATGTCGTCCTCCACCAGCCGGCCCTTGTCGCGACCGGAGACGGTGATCGCGGCATGGCGATCGTCCAGGCGGTGCGAGAAGTTGCTGCTGGTGGCGGGCGTCCAGCCGGCCTGCGAGAGTTCGCGGATGTTGTCGATCAGCAGGTGCGCCAGCGTGCGCAGGCGCTCGGAATCGTAGGGCAGTGCGTTCATGCGCGTAGTGTAGGGCTTGGGGGTTGGATTGGGATGACAGGTGGCTGGATCCAAGCGCATCTGCTCATACCGTACCCTCACGCCCCCCCTCTCTAGAGGGATCACTAGCGGTCGGACCCTCACCCCAACCCCTCTCCCGGAGGGAGAGGGGCTACGGCTTTTCCTTCTCCCGCCGGGAGAAGGTGCCCCGCAGGGGCGGATGAGGGTACGGGCGAAGCCTCGTGCTGCCAGATGGGTGCAGCGCTTCGCGCTCCGTACCCTCACCCAAACCCCTCTCCCGGGGGAGAGGGGCTCTGCGCTCAGCC
>NZ_AQOJ01000175.1:0-7489 GCF_000364685.1 Xanthomonas sp. SHU 166 | reverse complement strand
TTTAGCCGTAGCCGAAGTAGATCGCCAGGCCGATCACCGTCCAGCCGGCCATCAGCATCCAGTTGTGCGCGGTCATCGCCGACAGCAGCGCCAGGCAACTGAGCACGCCGGCGATGCAGATCGGCCAGGCGAACGGGATGCGGAACGGGCGCGGCAGGTCCGGCTGGGTGCGGCGCAGGATCAGCACGCCGGCGCAGACCGCGGCGAAGGCGATCAGGGTGCCCATCGAGGTCAGTTCGCCCAGCACGTCCAGCGGGAACAGCGCCGCCAGCAGGGCGATGCCGATGCCGGTGATCACCGTGTTGACGTGCGGGGTGCGGTAGGTCGGGTGGATCTTGGTGAACACCGGCGGCAGCAGGCCGTCGCGGGCGATGATCATGAAGATGCGCGGCTGGCCGATGATCATCACCAGCACCACCGAGGACAGGCCGATCAGCGCGCCGACCTCCACCACCACGCGCAGCCAGCCCAGTTGCGGATGCGCGGCGACCGCGGTCACCACCGGCTCGTCGGTGCCCAGTTGCGCGAACGGCACCAGCCCGGTCATCACCGCGGCCATGGCGATGTACAGCACGGTGCAGATCACCAGCGACAGGATCATGCCGATCGGCAGGTCGCGCTGCGGCCGGTGCGATTCCTGCGCCGCCACCGACACCGCCTCGAAGCCGATGTAGGCGAAGAACACCATCGCCGCGCCGCGCAGTACGCCGTCCAGGCCGTACTTGCCCGGGCCTTCGTTGGCGGGGATGAACGGGTGCCAGTTGGCCGGGTCCACGTACTTCCAGCCGGCGGCGATGACCAGCACGATCAGGCCGCTCTTCAGCACCACCATCGCCATGTTCATCGCCGAGGACTTGCGGATGCCGACGTAGCACAGCCAGGTCAGCAGCAGCACGATGCCGGCGGCAGGCAGGTTGGCGATCGCGCCGGTGGGCTGCAGCTTGCCGTCCAGCGGCGCGTTGACCAGGGCTGCGGGCAGATGGATGTTGAAGTGGTCGAGCAGGCTGAGGAAATAGCCGGTCCAGCTGACCGCCACCGCCGAGGCCGACACGCCGTACTCCAGCACCAGCATCCAGCCGATGAACCAGGCCGCCAGTTCGCCGAAGGTGGCGTAGGTGTAGGTGTAGGCGCTGCCGGAGACCGGCACCATCGCCGCGAACTCGGCGTAGGCCAGCGCGCAGAACGCGCAGCACACCGCGGCCAGCACGAACGAGAGCATGATCGCAGGCCCGGCGTGGTTGGCCGCGGCCTGCCCGGTGATGACGAAGATGCCGCCGCCGATCACCGCGCCGATGCCCAGCGCGGTCAGGCCCCAGGGGCCGAGCGCGCGTTGCAGGCCCAGCCCGCCGGCGTCCTCGTGGCTGGCATGGGGGTGTTTGGTGGCCAAGAGTTGTTTGAGCATCGAGCGGTTCCAGCCGGGCGCGGCGTGCGAGGAAGGGGTGCGAACGCGAAGACCGGCGCGGACGCCGGTCTTCGGGGGAGCGGATCAGGCCTTGGCGGCCAGGCGGCTGTTGCGGATGCCGTAGAAGAAGTAGATGCACAGGCCGATCAGGGTCCAGCCGACGAACACCTTCCAGTGTTCCTGGAATGCCTGGAAGAACAGGCCCACGCAGAACAGCGCGCCCAGCGGGCACACCGCCCAGAACAGCGGCACCCGGAACGGACGCGGCAGATCCGGACGGGTGAAGCGCAGCACCATCACGCCGACGCAGACGGTGGCGAAGGCCAGCAGGGTGCCCATCGACACCAGTTCGCCGAGCACGTCCAGCGGAATCAGTCCGGCCAGCAGCGCCGCGAGCACGCCGACCACCACGGTGCCGACGTAGGGGGTGTGGAAACGGCGATGGACCTTGCCGAACAGCTTCGGCAGCAGGCCGTCGCGCGCCATGGTGTAGAAGATGCGCGGCTGCGCCATCAGCATCACCAGCACCACCGAGGACAGGCCGGCGATGGCGCCGATCTCGACGAAGGTCTTCAGCCAGGCCAGCTGCGGATAGTGCTCCAGCGCAGTGGCCACCGGCTTGGCGGTGCCGAGCTGGGTGTAGGGCAGCAGGCCGGTCAGCACCGCGCAGACGATGATGTAGATGACGGTGCAGATGGCCAGCGACACCAGGATGCCGATCGGCATGTTCTTCTGCGGGTCCTTGGTTTCGCCGGCGGAGGTGGAGACCGCATCGAAGCCGATATAGGAGAAGAACACGATGGAGGCGGCGCGGAAGATGCCGCTCCAGCCGAACTCGCCCGGGCCGGTGTTTTCCGGGATGAACGGATGCCAGTTGTCCGGGTTGATGTAGAAGATGCCGACGCCGACGAACAGGCAGATCACCAGCACCTTGATCGCCACCACGATGGCGTTGACGAAGGCCGATTGAGTGACGCCGACGTAGCACAGCGTGCTGACTGCGGCCACGATCAGCACCGCCGGCAGGTTGACGATGTTGCCCGAGGCGACGAAGGCGTGGCCGGTCCAGGTCAGCGGCGCGCTGGCCAGTTCCGCGGGGAAGGGCAGGCCGAGGGTGCCGGTGACGAAGCTGATCAGATAGGCCGACCAGCCGACCGCGACGCTGGAGCCGGCGAACAGGTATTCCAGCACCAGGCACCAGCCGATGAACCAGGCCACGCCTTCGCCTAGCGTGGCGTAGGAGTACGAGTAGGCGCTGCCCGAGACCGGCAGCATCGCCGCGAATTCGGCGTAGCACAGGCCGGCGAAGGCGCAGGCCAGGCCGGCGAACACGAACGAGAGCATCACCGCCGGGCCGGCATGATTGGCCGCAGCCTGGCCGGTGAGCACGAAGATGCCGGCACCGATCACCGCGCCGATGCCGAGCAGGATCAGGTGCCTGGCGGTGAGGGTGCGTTTGAGGGTGGCTTCGCCCTCCAGACTGCCTTCGAACGGTTCGCCGGCATCGACGTGACCGGCCGGTTCGATCGGCTTGACCCTCAGCAAAGACTTGAGCATTCGGTGCATCCCCAGGTGGCGGTACGGGGCAAGCGGCCCCGGCAATGGCGAAGCGCCGGGCCCGCAGCGGGCGACGCAAGCGTCGTACCATGCCAAAGCCGGCCGGCCGCCACAAGCCGCGCTGCACCGTGGACGGCGATAATGGCCGCCCCCGAATGCGAGAACGCCGATGCCGGAGTCGTCCCTACGCCAGCAGTTGCAGGCCCATGCCGGGCAGTGCCCGGACCAGGCGGAGGTCGCCGCGCAGTTCCTGGCCTTGCTCGACGATGCCGCCGATCCGTTCGTGCGCGCGCGCCTGGACGGCCATTTCACCGGGTCGGCCTGGCTGGTCAGCGCCGACGGCACGCGCACCTTGCTGACCCATCACCGCAAGCTGCAGCGCTGGCTGCAACTGGGCGGCCACGCCGACGGCGACCGCGATCTGGCGCGGGTGGCCTTGAAGGAGGCCGAGGAAGAATCCGGGCTGCCCGGCCTAACACTGGAGGATGGCGCGATCTTCGACCTGGACCGGCACTGGATTCCCGCCCGCGGCGAGGTGCCGGGGCACTGGCATTACGACGCACGCTACGTGGTCCGCGCCGGCGCGGACGAAGCCTTCGCGGTCAGCGCCGAGTCGCTGGCCCTGGCCTGGCGCCCGATCGCCGAACTGCTGGATGAAGCGGACCTGGATCCGTCGCTGCGGCGCATGGCGCAGAAGTGGTTGCAGCGCAGCGCATCAGCCCCTTCCCCCCGGGAGAGGGGTTGGGGTGAGGGTCGGGCGCGAAGCGCTGCATCAATCTGGCAACACGAGGCTTCGCCCGCACCCTCATCCGCCCCTTCGGGGCACCTTCTCCCGAAGGGAGAAGAGAGAAGCCGGCTCCGGTCGGATGACTGAGCCCCTCTCCCGCCGGGAGAGGGGTTGGGGTGAGGGTCCGGGTAGCGCAGCGCATGCGGTGTTTCAGCTGCACGAGGCTGCGCCCGCACCCTCATCCGCCCCTTCGGGGCACCTTCTCCCGAAGGGAGAAGGGAGAAGCCGGCTCCGGTCGGATGGCTGAGCCCCTCTCCCTCCGGGAGAGGGGTTGGGGTGAGGGTCCGGGTCGCGCAGCGCACCCACGAATCCCCAATCCCCGCTAGTAAAGAATGCGCGTCCGCAACGTCCCCGCCACCTGCGCCAGTTCCTCCTTCAGCACCGCCGCCTGCTCCTCGCTGGCGGCCACGTCGATCACCACGTAGCCGACCTTGGGGTCGGTGCGCAGGAACTGGCCGTCGATGTTGACGTTGTGGCGCGAGAACAGTTCGTTGATCTGCGACAGCACGCCCGGCACGTTGCGGTGGATGTGCAGCAGGCGCAGGCTCTCGGCGTGCTCGGGCAGGGTCACCTCGGGGAAGTTCACCGCCGACAGGGTGCTGCCGTTGTCGCTGTAGCGCACCAGCTTGGCCGCCACTTCCACGCCGATGTTGTCCTGCGCTTCCAGCGTGCTGCCGCCGACGTGCGGGGTCAGGATCACGTTGTCGTGCGCCGCCAGCGGCGATTCGAACAGGTCGCCGTTGCCCTTGGGTTCGATCGGGAACACGTCCACCGCGGCGCCGCCGATGTGGCCGCTGCGCAGCGCCGCGTCCAGGGCATCGATGTCGATCACCGTGCCGCGCGAGGCGTTGATCAGGTGCGCGCCCGGCTTCATTTGCGCCAGCTGCGTGGCGCCGATCATGTCGCGGGTGGCCGCGGTTTCCGGCACGTGCAGGGTGACCACATCCGAGCGGGCCAGCAGGTCGTCCAGATCGGTGGCGGTGCGGGCGTTGCCCAGCGACAGCTTGGTCTCGATGTCGTGGAAGATCACCTGCATGCCCAGCGCCTCGGCCAGCACGCCGACCTGGGTGCCGATGTGGCCGTAGCCGACGATGCCCAGCACCTTGCCGCGCGTCTCGTGGCTGCCGGCGGCCGACTTCGACCAGCCGCCGCGGTGGCATTCGGCGTTCTTCTGCGGAATGCCGCGCAACAGCAGGATGGCCTCGGCGATCACCAGCTCGGCGACGCTGCGGGTGTTGGAGTAGGGCGCATTGAACACCGGGATGCCGGCCAGTTCCGCGGCGTCCAGGTCGACCTGGTTGGTGCCGATGCAGAAGCAGCCGACCGCGATCAGGCGCTTGGCGTGGGCCAGCACCTCGGCGCTGAGCTGGGTGCGCGAGCGGATGCCGACGATGTGCGCCTCGGCGATGCGCTGCTTGAGCTCGTCTTCCGGCAGCGACTTGGCGTGCAGTTCGATCTGCGAGTAGCCGGCCGCGCGGAACACGTCGACGGCGGTCTGGCTGATGCCTTCGAGCAGCAGCACGCGGATATCCTGCTTCGGAAACGAGGTCTTCTTGGGCGACATTGCGGCGAGGGAGCGATGGCCAACGGGCCGGTCACTATGCCAGATGGCTTCGCGCTTTGGTGCGCCGCAATAGGATGCCGGGAGACCGTGGATGCAACGCCGGTGGACGGTTTCAGGTGCATCGATTGGCGGTGGCCGGCGGGGAATTCGGGAGTGGGGAGTGCGGATTCGCAAACGCGGCGACCTGCTGGCAGCGAACTGGACGCCGTTGCGCAAGGCTGGCACGCTTGAACGATTGTCTACGCTTCGACCTCTCCACTTATGACCGACCCGCGCCTGGATGCCCTGGCCCTTGCCGTTCCCGGCCTGCGCCTGAAGACCGATCCCGCCGACCTGGAGCACTACGGCCGCGACTGGACCCGGCGCTGGACCCCGGCGCCGCTGGCGATCGCGTTGCCGGCCACGGTGGAGGAGGTGCAGGCGGTGCTGCGCTGGGCCAACGACCACGCGGTGGCGGTGGTGCCCTCCGGCGGCCGCACCGGCTTGTCCGGCGGCGCGGTGGCCGCGCACGGCGAACTGGTGCTGAGCCTGGAGCGGATGAACAAGGCGCTGGCCTTCGATCCGGTCGATCGCACCCTCACCGTGCAGGCCGGGATGCCGCTGGAAGCGGTGCACAACGCCGCGCGGGAGCACGGGCTGCAATATCCGGTGGACTTCGCGGCGCGCGGGTCGTGCTCGATCGGCGGCAACATCGCCACCAATGCCGGCGGTATCCGCGTGATCCGCTACGGCAACACCCGCGAGTGGATCGCCGGGTTGAAGGTGGTCACCGGCAGCGGCGAGCTGCTCGAGCTCAACCGCGGGCTGATCAAGAATTCCAGCGGCTACGATTTCCGCCAGTTGCTGATCGGCTCCGAAGGCACCCTCGGCATCGTGGTCGAAGCCACCCTGCGCCTCACCGACCCGCCGCCGCCGAGCAACGTGATGCTGCTGGCGCTGCCCTCGTTCGAGGTGCTGATGCAGGTGTTCGCCGCATTCCGCAGCCGGCTGCAGTTGGAGGCGTTCGAGTTCTTCACCGACCGTGCGCTGCAGCACGTGCTGGCGCATGGCGCGCAGGCGCCGTTCGACACCGTCTATCCGTACTACGTTGTCACTGAGTACGCCAGCGGCAACGAGGCGCAGGAGGCCGCGGCGCTGGCCGCGTTCGAGGTCTGCATGGAGCAGGGCTGGGTGCTGGACGGGGTGATCAGCCAGAGCGAGGCGCAGGCCGCGCAGCTGTGGCGCCTGCGCGAAGGCATTACCGAGGCGGTGGCGCGTTACACCCCCTACAAGAATGACGTGTCGGTGCGGATCTCGGCGATGCCGGCGTTCCTGGCGCGGACCCAGGCGCTGCTCGGCGAGGCCTACCCGCAGTTCGAGGTGGTGTGGTTCGGCCACATCGGCGACGGCAACCTGCACATCAACGTGCTCAAGCCCGAGGCCACTGCGCCGGCGGAGTTCATCGCCGCCTGCGAGCAGGTCACCAAGCTGCTGGCGCAGGTGCTGGCCGAGCACGGCGGCAGCATCTCCGCCGAGCACGGCATCGGCCTGGTCAAGAAACCCTACCTGGACAGCACGCGCAGCGCCGAGGAGATCGCGCTGATGCGCGCGGTGAAGCGCGTGTTCGATCCGTCCGGGCTGCTCAATCCGGGCAAGCTGTTCGACCCCTGAGTCCAGCCGCGCGACCGCCGCGCGGCCCGTTCAGGCGCTGCGCGGGGCGGACCGCTAGGCTATGCGGCGCGGCACTGGCCGTCCCCTTTTTCACGATCCCGTTTGGAACGATTGCAATGACCCGAGTGACCGCGCGCTGCGCCCTGCTGTTCGCCCTGATCCTGCCCGCGTTCGCGCAGGCGTCCAGCTTCGCCGGCAGCTCCGCCGGTTCGGCCTCGGCCGGCTCGGCCGGCAGTTCGGCGTCCTCGGACAGCAGTTCCAACAACGACAAGGTGGTGCTGCAGGCGCGCGACGACGCGGCCGGCTTCGTCGCCAGCGCCGGCCGCATCCGCGGCGTGCAACTGGAAGCGGCGCTGCGCGTACTGCGCGAGCGCAACCCGCAGGCGCAACAGGCCAGCGATCTGGAACTGGCGCAGGCGATCCTGGCGCTGTGATCGCGCGCCGGCCACGGCGCCTGCGCGCGCGGTGGCTGGCGGTCCTGGCGCTGGCTGCTGCGATGCCCGCAGCGGCCGCGCCGCTGTCTGCCGAC
>NZ_AQOJ01000174.1:0-6617 GCF_000364685.1 Xanthomonas sp. SHU 166 | reverse complement strand
TTGCGGATGGTTCTCGGCCAGCGCGCCGACGATCAGCACCGCACGGCCGGCGCCCTGCACCGCCTCGCGCAGCGCGGCGTCGGCCAGCGCCTCGGCGAACTTCGACGGCGCCACGATCTGGCGACCGGCCTGGTCGAAGGCCACGTCGAAATCGACCGGGTTGATCGAGTACACCTTGGTCTGGCGCTGCATCCGCGCCTTGCGCAGGCGTGCATGCAGCAGCGGCAGTTCATGGCGCAGGTTGCTGCCCAGGATCACCACCACGTCGGCCTGCTCGATCTCCGCCAGCGGCAGCGCGAACGGCTCGGCCAGCGCGGCGTCGGAGAAGTCGCGGTTGTACACGCGGTGATCGAGGTTGCCGCTGTCCAGACCCTCGGCCAGGCGCGCCAGCAGCGCGCCCTCCTCGTTGGAGGTGGACGGATGCGCGAGCACGCCCAGCGCGTCGCCGCGGTTGGCCTTGAGGATCTCGCTCGCGGCGGACAGCCCTTCGGCCCACGACACCTCGCGCCACTGCCCGTCGACCTTGCGCATCGGCCGCAGCGCGCGGTCCTCGGCGTACAGGCCCTGGTGCGAGTAGCGGTCGCGGTCGGACAGCCAGCACTCGTTGACCGCTTCGTTGTCGCGCGGCACGGTACGCAGCACTTCGCCGCGGCGCACGTGCAGGAACAGGTTGGAGCCCATCGCGTCGTGGTAGCCCAGCGACTCGCGCGCCACCAGTTCCCACGGACGCGCGCGGAACTGGAACACCTTGTTGGTCAGCGCGCCGACCGGGCACACGTCGACCACGTTGCCGGACAGCTCGGTGGTCAGCGGCTTGCCGTCGTAGGTGCCGATCTGCAGGTTCTCGCCGCGGTACATGCCGCCCAGCTCGTAGGTGCCGGCGATGTCCGCGGTGAAGCGCACGCAGCGCGTGCACTGGATGCAGCGGGTCATCTCGGTGGCGACCAGCGGCCCGATGTCCTCGTCCGGCACCACGCGCTTGCGCTCGTTGAAGCGGCTGACCGAACGGCCATAGCCCAAGGACACGTCCTGCAGTTCGCACTCGCCGCCCTGATCGCAGATCGGGCAGTCCAGCGGATGGTTGATCAGCAGGAATTCCATGACGCTGCGCTGGTACTTCAGCGCCTTGTCGCTGCGCGTCTGCACCTTCATGCCGTCCATGACCGGCGTGGCGCAGGCCGGCGACGGCTTGGGCGACTTCTCGACATCGACCAGGCACATGCGGCAGTTGGCCGCGATCGGCAGCTTCTCGTGGTAGCAGAAGCGCGGGATCGGGATGCCGGCCTTGTCGGCGGCCTGGATGATCATCGAGCCCTTCGGCACGACCAGCGACTGGCCGTCGATCTCGACGGTCACATGGCCTTCCGGCACGACCGCGGGGGTCGCGCCGGGATTGTTGGGTTGCGCGCTCATGCGGCGGCTGCCTCCACCTTCTTGCCGTCAACCATCGAATGACCGTTGACGATGTAGTACTCGAATTCGTCCCAGAACTGGCGCAGGAAGCCCTGGATCGGCCAGGCCGCCGCTTCGCCGAAGGCGCAGATGGTGTGGCCTTCGATCTGCCCGGCGACGGTGCGCAGCTGGTGCAGGTCTTCCATCGTGGCCTTGCCGGCCACGATGCGCTCCAGCACGCGATGCATCCAGCCGGTGCCTTCGCGGCACGGGGTGCACTGGCCGCAGGACTCCTTGTGGAAGAACTGCGAGATGCGGCAGGCGAACTTCACGCAGCACACACTGTCGTCGAGCACCACGATCGCGCCCGAGCCCAGGCCGGTGCCCAGCGCGCGCAGGGTGTCGTAGTCCATCTGCAGGTCTTTGAGCTGCTCGGCCTTCAGCACCGGCATCGACACGCCGCCCGGGATCGCGCCCTTGAGGGTGCGACCCGGCTTCAGCCCGCCGGCCATTTCCAGCAGTTCGTCGAAGGTGGTGCCCAGCGGCACTTCGAAGTTGCCGCCCTTCTGCACGCAGCCGGACACCGAGAAGATCTTCGGGCCGCCGTTCTTGGTCTTGCTCAGCCCCAGGAACCACTCCGGGCCGTTGCGGATGATCGCCGGCACCGACGCGTAGGTCTCGGTGTTGTTGATCGTCGACGGCTTGCCGTACAGGCCGAAGTTGGCCGGGAACGGCGGCTTGTAGCGCGGCTGGCCCTTCTTGCCTTCCAGCGACTCCATCAGCGCGGTCTCTTCTCCGCAGATGTAGGCGCCGGCACCGAGGGCGCCGTAGATGTCGATGTCGATGCCGCTGCCGAGGATGTTCTTGCCCAGCCAGCCATTGGCGTAGGCGTCGGCCAGGGCCTGCTCGAAATGCTCGAACGGCTCGTGGTGGAACTCGCCGCGCAGGTAGTTGTAGCCCACGGTGGAGCCGGTGGCGTAGCAGGCGATGGCCATGCCCTCCACCACCGAATGCGGGTTGTAGCGCAGGATGTCGCGGTCCTTGCAGGTGCCCGGCTCGGATTCGTCCGAGTTGCAAAGGATGTACTTCTGCGGCGCGCCCTTGGGCATGAACGACCACTTCAGGCCGGTCGGGAAGCCGGCGCCGCCACGGCCGCGCAGGTTCGACTGCTTGACCATCTCGATCACCTGCTCCGGCGGGATCTTCTCTTCGAGGATCTTGCGCAGCGCAGCGTAGCCACCGGTCTTCAGGTAGCTCTCGTAGGACCACGGGGTGTCGTAGTGCAGCGTGGTGTACACCACCTGGTGCGGCTGCGGCGCGGGGCCGACCGGACCGGTGGGAGCGTGGGGATGCTGTGCCATTGCCGTTACTCCAACCCGTCCAGCAATTCGTCGACCTTGTCCTTGGTCAGATGCTCATGGTAGTGGCCGTTGATGACCATCATCGGTGCGCCGGCGCAACCGGCCAGGCACTCTTCCTCGCGCTTGAGGTAGACGCGGCCGTCGGCGGTGGACTGGCCCAGCTTGCAGCCGAGCTTCTTCTCGGCGTGCGCGACCAGGTCCTCGGCGCCGTTGAGCCAGCAGCTGATGTTGGTGCAGAACGCGACGTTGTTGCGGCCGACCTTCTCGGTCTCGAACATCGAGTAGAAGCTGGCGACCTCGTAGGCCCACACCGGCGGCAGCTCCAGGTACTTGGCCACGCCGGCGATCAACTCGTCGGTCAGCCAGCCCTGGTTCTGCTCCTGCGCGGCGTGCAGGCCCTGCAGCACCGCCGAGCGCTTGCGGTCCGGCGGGAACTTGCTCAGCCAGTGATCGATGTGCGCGCGCGTCTTGTCGCTCAGCACCACCATCGGATCGACGTCGCGCGCCGCTTCGAAATTACCTGTCGCCTTCATCGGTCGACCTCACCAAACACCAGATCATAGGTACCAATCATCGCCACCACGTCGGCCAGCATGTGGCCGCGCACGATCGCGTCCATCGACGACAGATGGGCGAAGCCCGGCGCGCGCAGGTGCACGCGGAACGGCTTGTTGGCGCCGTCGGACATCAGGTAGCAGCCGAACTCGCCCTTCGGCGCCTCGACCGCGCAGTAGGTCTCGCCGGCCGGCACGCAATAGCCTTCGCTGAACAGCTTGAAGTGATGGATCAGCGCTTCCATGTCGTCCTTCATCTCGGCGCGCTTGGGCGGCGCCACCTTGAAGTTCTCGACCATGACCGGGCCCGGGTTGGCCTTCAGCCACTGCACGCACTGCTTGATGATGCGGTTGGACTCGCGCATTTCGGCCACGCGCACCAGGTAGCGGTCGTAGCAGTCGCCGTTGGTGCCGAGCGGAATGTCGAAATCGACGCTGTCGTACTTGGCGTACGGCTGCTTCTTGCGCAGGTCCCAGGCGATGCCCGAGCCGCGCAGCATGGCGCCGGTCATGCCCCAGGCGTAGGCCTGCTCCGGGGTGACCACGCCGATGCCGACGGTGCGCTGCTTCCAGATGCGGTTGTCGGTGAGCAGGGTCTCGTACTCGTCCACGCGCGCCGGGAAGGTGTTGGTGAACTCCTCCAGGAAGTCCAGCATCGAGCCTTCGCGCGCGGCGTTGAGCCGCTTCAGCGCATTGCCCTTGTGCCAGCGCGATTCCTGGTACTTGGGCATGCGGTCGGGCAGGTCGCGATAGACGCCGCCCGGGCGGTAGTAGGTCGCGTGCATGCGCGCGCCCGACACCGCCTCGTAGACGTCCATCAGCTCTTCGCGCTCGCGGAACGCGTACAGCATCACCGCCATCGCGCCCAGATCCAGGCCGTTGGAGCCGACCCACATCAGGTGGTTCAGGATGCGGGTGATCTCGTCGAACATGGTGCGGATGTACTGCGCACGCTCCGGCGCCTCGATCCCCATCAGGGTCTCGATCGCGCGCACGTAGGCGTGCTCGTTGCACATCATCGACACGTAGTCCAGGCGATCCATGTAGCCGATCGACTGGTTGAACGGCTTGGACTCGGCCAGCTTCTCGGTGCCACGGTGCAGCAGGCCGATGTGCGGATCGGCGCGGACCACGGTCTCGCCGTCCATTTCCAGGATCAGGCGCAGCACGCCGTGCGCGGCCGGATGCTGCGGGCCGAAGTTCATCGTGTAGTTGCGGATTTCCTGCTTGGCTTCGGCAGGATTGCTGGCGAACCCGTCGTGCGCCTGGTGGTACTCGCTCACTTGGCGGACTCCTTCTGTGCTTCGCCCGCCGCGGTCTGGTAGCGCGCATCGTCGCGGATCACGCGCGGCACGCCCACGCGCGGCTCCACCGAGGTCACCGGCTCGTAGATCACGCGCTGCTTCTCTTCGTCGTAGCGCACTTCGACGTTGCCGATCAGCGGGAAATCCTTGCGGAACGGATGGCCGACGAAACCGTAGTCGGTGAGGATGCGGCGCAGGTCCGGGTGACCGGCGAAGACCACGCCGAACAGGTCGAACGCCTCGCGCTCGAACCAGTTCGCGCCCGGCCAGATGTCGGTGACCGAGGCCACCACCGGCAGGTCTTCGTTCGGCGCGTAGCAACGCACGCGCAGGCGCTGGTTGTGGCGATAGGAGATCAGCTGCGCCAGCACGGCATAGCGCTGCTGCGGGACCGGCAACGGCTGGGCCCCGCCGGCAGCCTCGCCGCTGGGGAACTCGCCCCAGGCGAAACGGCCCACGGCCTTGCCTTCGACGCCGCGGCTGAAGCCGTGCGAGGACACGTCGGAGGTGTCCCACTCGTCGCTGCCGTAGCCGAGGTAATCGACGCCGCACAGGTCGGACAGCTGTTCGAAACCGAACTCGTCGCGCAGCGCCAGGCAGGTGGCGTGCCAGGCGTCGGCCGGCACTTCCAGGGTGACTTCGCCGCGCGGAAGGGCCACGAAGACCTGGCTGCCGGGAAAACGGGCGCCGAGTCGGTCGCTAAAGGAAGATGCTTGCTCTGCCATGGGGGCTTGGCGTGCTCTCGAGGAAAGAGGAATCAGCGCGCGATGGTCTGGGTTCGCCAGATCTTCTTCTGCAACTGCAGGATGCCGTAGACCAGGGCCTCGGCGGTCGGCGGGCAGCCCGGGACGTAGACGTCCACCGGCACGATGCGGTCGCAGCCGCGCACCACCGAATACGAGTAATGGTAGTAGCCGCCGCCGTTGGCGCAGCTGCCCATCGAGATGACCCACTTCGGGTCCGGCATCTGGTCGTAGACCTTGCGCAGCGCCGGGGCCATCTTGTTGACCAGGGTGCCGGCGACGATCATCACGTCGGACTGGCGCGGCGAAGGGCGGAACACCACGCCGTAGCGGTCCAGGTCCAGGCGCGCGGCGCCGGCGTGCATCATCTCGACCGCGCAGCAGGCCAGGCCGAAGGTCATCGGCCACATCGAGCCGGTGCGCGCCCAGTTCAGCAGCGCATCGACGCTGGTGGTGACGTAGCCCTTTTCCAGCAGCGGGTTTTCGCCTTCGGGACGCAGGATGTCGTCCACCCGCCCTTCCGGGATCGGGTTGGTCATCAGGCGATCCAGGGTCTGAATCACTCCCATTCCAGCGCTCCCTTCTTCCACACGTAAACAAAACCGAGGAACAGCATGCCGACGAACAGGCCCATGGTGACCAGGGAGCGAGCGCCCAGGTCCATGAACACCTGCGTCCACGGCACGATGAAGATGATTTCCAGATCGAAGACGATGAACTGGATGGCGATCAGGTAGTAGCGCACATCGAACTTCATGCGCGCGTCCTCGAAGGCCTCGAAGCCGCACTCGTACGGCGAGAGCTTCTTCAGGTCGGGACGCCGGGGACCGAGGAACCGCCCCACCAGCATCAGCGCGACGCCGATACCGGTGGCCACGATCAGAAACAGCAGGGTCGGCAAATATTCGGCCAGCACTCGCGATTCTCTCTTGCCTGTGCCCGCACGCGTGCCGCGCAGGCATGGGATAGACGATTCTCCGTGCGAGGGCGTGATGCCTTCGCGCAGAAACCGTAGCCAAACAATGGTGCCCAAGAGGGGACTCGAACCCCTACGACCTAAGTCGCTACCACCTCAAGGTAGTGCGTCTACCAATTCCGCCACCTGGGCTTGCGTAAAACCTGCGCGGCAATCCCGCCGCGCAGCATATTGTAACCGCCTTCAGTCTTTCTGCGACGGGGCAGGCGACTTTTCTTGCGCTTTTTCCGGCGCCTGCTGGGCGGCCGGGGCGGCGGCGGGGGCAGCCGGAGCCGCGACGGCGGCCG
>NZ_AQOJ01000173.1:0-7934 GCF_000364685.1 Xanthomonas sp. SHU 166 | reverse complement strand
TGACACGGCACGTGCGCCCGCCGACGCCTCCCCGGCCGACCCCGGCGCGTCTCTTTCCTCGACCGCCGCTCCCTCCACCCTGCCGGTGGCCGCGACCGCCGCGCGCCAGGCCAAGGGGCCGCTGTGGGCGCGCCTGCTCGGCCGCCTGGCCGATCCCTGGCTGGGCCTGAAGATCGAACCGGCCGAGCCGGGCCAGTACAACGACGGCCGCCCGGTGGTGTACGTGCTGGAGGACTACGGCCTGTCCAACGCGCTGATCCTGGACAAGGCCTGCCGCGAATCCGGCCTGCCCTCGCCGCTGGTGCCGCTGCCCGGCGATCCGCTGGGGCGCAAGCGCGCCTACCTGGCGCTGTCCCGGCGCAGCAGCAACCACGCGCTGCTGCCGGAGCAGCGCGGCGCCAAGACCCACTCCGATTCGCTGGCCAAGCTGCTGCAGGCGCACCGCGAGCGCCCGGACCTGGACATCCACCTGGTGCCGGTGTCGATCTTCGTCGGCCGCGCCCCGGACAAGCAGAGCGGCTGGTTCGCCGTGCTGTTCTCGGAAAACTGGGCGCTGGTGGGCAGCTTCCGGCGCCTGCTCGGCGTGCTGCTCAACGGCCGCAGCACCATCGTGCGCTTCGCCCCGCCGGTGTCGATGCGGCAGACGGTGGAGGAAGGGCTGCCGCCCGAGCGCACCGTGCGCAAGCTGCAGCGCGTGCTGCGCACCCACTTCCGGCGCATCCGCGAGGCGGTGATCGGCCCCGACCTGTCGACCCGGCGCCTGCTGGTGGACCAGGTGCTGGCCGCCGAGCCGGTGCGCGAGGCGATCGCCGCACAGGCCAAGCGCGACAACAGCAAGCCGGTGGACGCCTGGCGCAAGGCGCACGCCTACGCCTGGGAGATCGCCGCCGACTATTCCAGCCCGGTGGTGCGCTCGGCCAGCTTTCTGCTGACCCACGTCTGGAACCGCATCTACGCCGGCGTGCTGGTCCACCACCTGGACAAGCTCAAGGACGCAGCGCCCGGGCACGAAGTGATCTACGTGCCCAGCCACCGCAGCCACATGGACTACCTGCTGCTGTCCTACCTGCTGTACGAACGCGGCATCGTGCCGCCGCACATCGTGGCCGGCATCAACCTCAACCTGCCGGTGGTCGGCACCCTGCTGCGCAAGGGCGGCGCGTTCTTCATCCGCCGCTCGATCAAGGGCAACGCGTTGTACTCGGCGGTGCTCAGCGAGTACGTGGCGCAACTGGTCGCCGGCGGCTACTCGATCGAGTACTTCGTCGAAGGCGGACGCTCGCGCACCGGCCGCCTGCTGCAGCCCAAGGGCGGCATGATCGCGATGACCCTGCGCGCGTTCCTGCGCCAGCCGCGCAAGCCGGTGCTGTTCCAGCCGATCTACGTCGGCTACGAGAAGCTGATGGAGGGCAACAGCTACCTCGACGAACTCAGCGGCCGGCCCAAGGAGAAGGAATCGATCTGGGCGCTGCTGTGGGGCATCCCCAAGGTGCTCAAGCAGAACTACGGCCAGGTGGTGGTGAACTTCGGCGAGCCGATCCCGCTGAGCCAGGTGCTGGCGCAGCGCGCGCCGGAATGGGACGGCCAGCCGCTGGGCGAGGACGAGAAACCGGCCTGGTTGAACGGCACCGTCGATGCGCTGGCGCAGCAGATCCAGGTGCACATCAACGCCGCCGCCGACGTCAATCCGGTCAACCTGCTGGCGCTGGCGCTGCTGTCCACGCCCAAGCACGCCATGGGCGAGGCCGACCTGATCGCGCAGATCGAACTGTGCAAGAAGCTGCTGGCGGAACTGCCGTACTCGGACCGGGTCACGGTGACCCCGCATTCGCCCGAGCGCATCATCGCCCACGCCGAAGAGATCAACGTGCTCACCCGCACGCCGCATCCGCTCGGCGACGTGCTCAGCGTCAACGGCGACAACGCGGTGCTGCTGAGCTACTTCCGCAACAACGTGCTGCACCTGTTCACCGCCTCCTCGTGGGTGGCGTGCTGTTTCCAGAACAACCGCCGCATGAGCCGCGCCGGCCTGCTGCGGCTGGGCCGCACCGTGTACCCGTTCCTGCAGGCGGAGCTGTTCCTGCCGTGGAGCGAGGACCAGTTCGCCGAGCGCATCGAACGCACCATCGAGGTGTTCGTGCGCGAAGGCCTGCTGCTGCAGCTCGCCGAGGACGACGGCAGCGTGCTGGCGCGCAACACCGGCCAGACCGACGAGGTGTTCCGCCTGCGGGCCATCGGCCACTCGCTGCAACAGGCGTTCGAGCGCTATTACATCGCCATCTCGGTCCTGGTGAAGAACGCCCCGGGCAAGCTCGGCGCCGGCGAACTGGAGAGCCTGTGCCAGCAGGCCGCGCAACGCCTGAGCCTGCTGTACGCACCGGCCGCGCCGGAGTTCTTCGACAAGACCCTGTTCCGCGGCTTCATCCAGAAGCTGCGCGAACTGAAGCTGGTGTGGCCCGACGAGAACAGCAAGCTGGTGTTCGACGAACGGCTGGATGCGTGGGCGAAGGACGCCAAGTTCATCCTCGGCCGTGAGCTGCGCCACACCATCGAGCGGGTCAGCCCGGAAGCGGCGAAGGTGGAGGAGCCGCCGGTTCCGCAGGATTGAGGCGGCAGTCGCAGCACTTGCCGTCGTGATGCGGTGAGATCCTGGCGCGTGGCGACGCGCCATGCATAAAGGCGCCCTGTTATCACTGCGGCGCGGCGGTTGACGTCGCGGCACAGTGACTTCCGACACGCGACCGTGGGCCTGTGCGGCCCGAGCATGCTTGAAACTCCCTGCTGCGGGTTCCGGCGATGCGCACAGCTCCTCTTTTCTCTCTGTTGCTGCTTGCCGCCTCCAGCGGGCCCGCGTGGGCCGACCAGGGCGGCGACGCTGGCAAGCACGACCATCGGCCGCAGGTGTCCTCGCGCCAGTGCGGCCTGAGCACACCGTTCAACGTGCTCGCCGACACTGGCGGCATCTGGCTCACCCGCGATGGCGAGAGCCCGCGCGAGATCTTCTTCCATGCCGGCGAACTGAGCGTGGATCATCAGGTGCAGCAGATCGGCGCCGCGGATGCGCAGCGACTACTGGACATGGAGCGCGAGACCCGCGCGCTGATGCCGGAGGTGACGGATCTCTCGCACGAAACGGTCGACCTCAGTTACGACGTGCTCGGCGTCGTCGTCGAAGTGCTGACCGGCAATGCGGGCAATGCGCGCAAGATCGAGCGGCTACGCACGCAGGCCAACGCATACGTCGACGGCACGCTCGGCAGGGGACGCTGGGACCAGACCGCGTTCGACAGCAATTTCGAGCGCTACGTGCAGACCCAGGCCGAGAGTTTCTCAGGCAGCATCGCCCGCCACCTGCTCTGGCAGATCGTCACGGGCCGCGCCGATGCCATCGACAAGCGCGCCAACCGCATGGACGCCGCCCTCGAGGCCCGCCTGGATGCGCGCAGCAAGGGCATCGAAACCAAGGCGCAGGCGCTGTGCGCGCGGGTGGCGCGGCTGGATCAGCTGCAGCAGGCGCTGGAATACCGGTACCACGGCCAGCCGTTGCGCCTGCTCACCACCTCCGAGGACGGTACGCCTGAGCAGAGCACCGCCGCCCTCGTCGGTACCGACGATACGCCGCGGAGCAATGCGGTCACGGTGCCGTCGGTCCCAACGCATTGAGCCTGACGCCGCCGCTGGCGCGTGGCGACGCAGCCGCCGCGCTGGCGGCCTGCGGCGACGGTAGCACCGCTCAGGCGTCGAACAGATCTCCGGTGCGCGGCCCCGCAGCCGCCGCATCGGGCGGATAGACCAGTTGCCCCTGCGCGTCGCTGCGCGCAGCCGGGTTGAGCGTGGCCGGCTCCTGGCGGCCGACATCGATCAGGTGCACCACCGGATGGCCATGGTGCAGCAGGTGGTCGCAGACGATCTGGCGATGGCACTGCCGCCAGTAGGCCTCGGCGCACATGACCGCGCACGCGCCGTCCTCGCCGAAGGCTTGCAACTCGGCCAGCGCCTCGGCGAATTGGTCGCCCAGCGCGTAGTCGGCGTAGTGGTGGAAGCTGACGCTGCGCCAGTGGCCGTTGCGCTGCGGATCGACGCCCGGCTGCCTGCCGCGGCGTCCGCCCAGGGCGCGGAAGTGCCGGTAGGCGATGCCCGCCGCGGCCAGCGCCGGTGCCAGCGCGCTGCCGTCGAACTGCGGGAACCGCCGCGAAGACGGAAAGGCGCGCACGTCGGCGAGCCGGGTGACGCCGGCGCCCTGCAGAATATGCAGGAAGGTCTCCAGGCTGCGCGTGGAATGGCCGACGCTGAAGAAGGTCGCCGCGCTCACGCCGGTTCGTCGGGGATCAGCAGATGCTCCAGGCGCAGGATGCAGTCCTTCAGTTGCAGCTTGCGCTTCTTCAGCCGCTTGGCTTCCAGCTCGTCGTCCAGATTGGCCGGGATGCGCTGCAACTGTTCGTCGAGCGCGCGGTGCTCCCGACGCAGGGCGTCGATGCGCAGGGAGATCTCGGCGGGCGTCAGGGTGTCCACGAGGTTCGAGCATACACAGGCCACCGGTCCGCCGTCACCGTGCAACGCGCCGCTATGCCGGGCGCAGGCCAGCCGGCACAATGCGCGCGGGCGCCGCGGCGGAGGCGGTGCCCTCCCACCCTCGTGCCACCCGCGGCAGGATCGCCGCGCCGAAAGGAGTCAGCCATGCGTTCGTTCCGTTCCCCGTTTGTTCTCGCCCTCGCCCTGGCGGCGGCCCTGCCGCAGCTGGCCGCGGCGGCCGATGCCAAGTTCTCCGGCTTCCTGTGCTGCAACATGCGCAGCGACGGCAGCTGGATCAGCGACAGCAACTACGCCGAAGACGGCAAGCGGGTGATCCCGGCCGGCACGCCGGTGCAGGTGACCGGTTACGGCCGCTACCGGGTCAATGTGTTGATCGACGGCAAGAAGCAGTCGATCGGCAACGACTACAGCCGCGACCTGGGCAACGAGGCCTTCGCCCAGCGCTACGTGGTCGCGCAGGATCCCACGGCGAAGCTGGCGGCCTACCCGCCGAAGATCCGCGAGGCGATCGCCGCCAACCGCGTGACCAAGGGCATGACCCGCGAGCAGGTGCTGATGGCGCTGGGCTATCCGATCACCAGCGAGAACCCGAGCCTGGACGCGCCGCTGTGGCGCTACTGGCTCGACAGCTTCAACGAGTTCCAGGTGTCCTTCGACGGCGCCGGCAAGGTCGAGAAGGTCACCGCCGATCCGAAGACCCAGAACCTGGTCTGGCAGCCGTAAGCCCGGCGCGACTCCACGCGCCATGGCGCCGCGCTTCCGCCTCGGCGGAGGCGGCGCGAAGCGCATGCCATGACCGCGGCCTGCCGCGACCATGGCGCGACGCAAGGGCAGCGGGCGCTGGGCGCATCCCGCCGGCCACTGTGCTCAGCGGCTCAGCACCTGCGGCGGATCGGTCCGCGTCGGGCCCTGTTGCGAGGCCTGCAGCGCCTGTTCCTGCTCCTGTGCCTGGCGCTGCGCCTGCCCCTGCCCCTGCTGCGCTCCCAGTTGCTGCAGTTGCTGGTAGGTCTCCTGCGCCGGCCGCGCGATCGCCTCGCTGGTGGGCATGTGCGCGCGGTTGGCGTAGGGATCGGGCGAAACGTCGCCGCCGTTGCGGTACACGAACGCCAGTTCGCCGCCCTGGTGCGCGGCGGTGGGCCGGTTGAAGCCCACTGCCAGCTGATCGCGCTCGCTGAAGCCGTTCTGCCTGGCCAGCAAGGTCAGGCTGGCGGTCATGCGCTCGCTGTTGTCGTCCCAACCCTTGCCGATCGCCTGTTCGGCCTGGGCCACGCCGCTGCGGACCCGCTCGTGCAGGGCGCGGTCTGCGGCACCCGGCGCGGCGGCCGGATCGCTGGCGCGCGGCGCAGGCGATTCGGGTGTCGGCGCCGGTGCGGAACCATCGCGGAATCCCGCCGGCAGCACATCGCGCGGCACCTGCGCGGCATCGATGCCGACCGCCTTCAGGTCGGCATGCACCGCCGGCGGCGTGCGCTCGGGGTGCTGCGCCTGCGCCCGGTCCTCGGCATCGGCGATCTGCGCCAGCGCGCGCTCGCCATAGTTCTGCGGATAGCCGCGCGCGTCGTAGAACAGCTTGCCCATCGCCTCCACGTTGCGCGGATTGTCGGCATCGATCTTCAGGTCCTTGCCGAAGCTCAACCCATCTTTGGCGGTGTAGGTGGCCTTGCTGCCTACGCCCTGCTTGTCGATGTAGCTCGCCATCTCGCTGCTGGCGTTGTACAGGTCCTTGAGCGTGGCCTTGGGATTGGTGCGGGTGACGTAGTCGGCCAGCGTGTTGACCCCGGCGATCTCGTCCTTGGCCTCGCGGGTGCGCTGTTCCTGCCCGTAGGCCTTGAGCGTGGCGGTGTAGTCGTGCGGCGAGGGCGAGGCGGCGATGCCGTCGACCTTGGCGGCGAACGCGGCATCGCTGCGGTCGATGGCGGCCTTGTTGATGGCATGGCCGATCTCGTGGCCCAGCACGATACGGGCGGTGTTGGCCGAATCGTCGCGCGGCGCGTTCATCCTGGCCGTGGCCAGCACGTCCATCGGCAACTCGATCTGTCCGGTGCGCGGACTGTACGATCCGGTGCCCGCCTCGGGGCTGGGCGCGAAGCCGGACAGCTGCTGTTGCCCGATCGCCTGCTCCACCCGCATGCGCAGTTCCGGCGTGTTGTCCAGCATCTGCCGCAGCGCCTGACCTTCCTTCGGATGCGCTTGCGCGAAGGTGTCGACCATGCCCTTCAGGCGTTCGTCGTCGTGTGCCATCTCCGCGCTCCTCAGGCGTCGACCAGGATCTGCAGCATCTCCACGCACGCCTGCGCATCGTGCTCGCCGGCGTCCTTGCCGACGAAGGCGTACACGGCGACCGCGCCGCGTTCGAAATGCCAGCGGCCGGCGCTGCCCTGGCGCGGCGGTGCGATCCAGCGCGGCACGAAGCCGGCTGCGACCAGTGCCTGGCGATACGCGTCCAACGATTGCGTGCATTGCGCCGGCGCCACGCCTGGCGCGGGGGTGAAGCGCAGGTCCAGCCGCGACGGCGGCGCAGCGTCGGCATCGGCGACCGATTCCAGCGTGTAGCCGCCACCGCCGGCGAGCGTGCCGGATGCGCTGAACGCATGCCCGCCCTCGTCCTCGACCTGCAGCCCGGTCTGCGCCGCGACCTGCGCGGCGACCAGATCCTGCCTGCCGCCGATCGCCAGGATCAACCGTACTACGCCTTGTGCCAGGTGCTCTGGCGTCATCTCCGACATGGTCCGCTCCGTGTGTGCAGGGGTGATCGAGGGGGAAGAAGATTGCGCACCGGCACAGGCGGCCAGCAACGCGGTGGTCAGCAGCAGGGCCGCGCGCGGCGCCAGGCGCCTGCCGGCGACGTGCCGCGACCCGCGGCGATTGCGATACAGCATCCGCTCCATGAAACGCCTCTCCGTCAAACGCCTACCGCGCGCGCATCGTGGCGCGGTCAGACATGAGCACGCGATTGTAGCCAGGGCATCGGCGTCTCGCAGCCTGCCGCTGCCCACGCCGCGCTGGAACGTCACTCCCAGTCGGCGCGACGCTGCCAGACGAAGCCGGGCAGATCGATGCGCTTGCGCGGCGTGCCGTCCCAGTCCACGGTGAAGCCGGCCGCACGCAACGCCGCGGCGACCTGCTGGCCGACCGCCAGGTCTGCGTCCTCGCGTCCTTCAAGATCGCCGAAGGCCAGCATCAGCCCACCGCCGTCGATCGCGCGCTCCATGTCCTGGCCGTGATAGAAGCAGTAGCCGTGATAGCGCCGGTCCGGCGTGTCGGCTACCGCCTGGTTCACTTCGACGTGACCGTCGGACATGGTGTAGCCGGCATTGGCCAGCGCGCAGATGCCGGCGGCGTGCAGCCGCTCGAACAGCGCATCGAGCCGGTCGCAATCGGTCTGCGCCGGCCAGGTCTGT
>NZ_AQOJ01000172.1:0-11725 GCF_000364685.1 Xanthomonas sp. SHU 166 | reverse complement strand
GCTTGCCCTGCCACTGGCTGGCGACCGAGGCGCGCAACATCGCCTCGTCGCAGTCGTCTTCCAGGATGTCCTCGATCATCTCCTGGATCTCGTCCTGGGAGTAGAACCCGGACCAGACCCATTTGCGGATCTCGTCGGACACGTAGGCGTCGGATTCCTTCACGGTCGCTCCTGCGGTCTTCGGCGCATGCCGCTCGCACTGTAGCAGGGTCATCCAGTCGCGTTGCTGACGATCGAATCAATACGCGCGGCCGCACCGGCCAGGCCGGCGCGACCGCACGCTTTCGTGCAGCGAACGAAGGCCGATCGACCTACTTGACCTCCACCGCGCCGAGATCGCACACCGCGGTGTTGCGGGGATTGCCGCGCTGGTCGATGGCGGCGCAGCCGCTGCCTGCATTCAACGCCGGGCTGTTGGCCGCGGGCAGCTGGGTGAGCGTCGGCCCGCCGTTGCTGGCCGGGGCCGACAGCAGCGGATCGGCCGCTTTCACGGTGCCCGCGGCCAGGCAGGCATTCGGCCACACCGCGCCCTTTGCCGAGTATTCGATCAGGTTGTTGCCGGTGTTGCTCTGGTTGTTGCAGAACACGCGCTCGGTCTTGGAGTACAGGATGCTGTTGCGGAGGTCGAACCTGTCGCCGAACAGGGTCACCCACGGCGTGTTTTCGGCGAAGGTGACGTTGTTGAAGCGCACGCTGGGGCTGCCCTGGTCGCCGTTGGCCGGCTGCCAGCCGACGTGCTGGATGGCCGCGCCCACGCCTTTCGCGTAGTTGCCGTAGAAAGTGCTGTTGCTGACGTCGCAGGCGCCGTAGCAATCCAGGTACAGCGCGCCGGCGTTGCCCTGTTGGGCCTTGTTGGACAGGAAGCTGGTTTCGGCGACGTTGATGGTGCCCGGCGTGGTGATGGCGGTGCCGGCATGCGAGGTGTCGGTGAAGCCCATGCTGATGCGCGCGCCGCCGCCCGGACCGCCGGTGGCGACGTTGTTGGCGAAGGTGGAGTACTTCACGTCGATGGTGTCCGGCGCGTACGCCCACAACGTGGCGCCGCCGGAGCCGTTGGCGGCGACGTTGTTGCGGACCACGGTGCCGCACACCGCCAGCATGCCGCCGCTGCCGACGCCGCCCTTGAGATAGCCGGCCAGCGATGCGCCGTCGGTGTCGATCGCCCCGCCGCCACCGAAGTTGCCGGCGTCGGGGAAGCCCTGCGGCGCATTGATCGCCTGGTTGTTGGCGAATTCCGAGCCGACGATGGTGAGCCGGCTGAGCTGGGTGTACAGCGCGCCGCCGAGCCAGGAGCTGTTCTTGTAGAAGCCGCTGCGGACGATGGTCACCTCGGCATCGCTGCCGGCGAAGATCGCGCCGCCACCGATGCTGCTGCGGTTGGCCAGGAACTGGCTGTTGATGACTTCCAGCTTGCCGCGGTAGCCGACCTTGATCGCGCCGCCGCCCCAGGTGCCCGGGTCGTAGGCCTGATTCGATGCCGGCTGCACGGAGCTGCCGTTCTGCAGTTTCAGGTTGCGCACCGACAGCGCGCTGCCGGCATTGACCAGCAGGATCCGGGCGGACTGGCGGCCGTCCAGGGTGATCTTGCCCTGGCCGTCGATCACGGTGGGCGTCGTCGCCGCGATGGTGATCGAATGGGCGACGGCGATGCTGGTCGGCTTGCTGCCGCAGTTGAAGGTGATGTAGCCGCCCTGCGCCGCAGCGGTGGCCAGCGCACTGGCGGTGCAACTGGCCTGCGTGCCGTTGCCGACCACGGTGGTCGCGGTCGGCAGCGCCCAGGCCTGCGGCACGCTGCATTGCGGCGCCGCGGGGACGGCGGCGATCGCCGTGGCGGCGGTCATGAGAGCGAGGACACCCAGCGCGCGTGCGCTGGTGGTGAGGGAGAACGTCGTGGTCATGATCATGCTCGATAGGGTTGCGGGGGAACAACACGACGCGCGGCAGTCATCCGACCGTCATCCACGTCGCTGACACCTCGAGTGCAACCGGCGGCCTGCGCCGACCGGCGGCATAGGGTGCTTGAGCGCGTGTCGATCGGCCAGAACGCAGGTAGCAGTTCGCACGATTGCGTGCGCCGGGCATGCGACAGCGTGTCGATGCGCGGCGCGCGGCACGCTTTGGGTGCGTCGCAGGGCACGTTCCCGCATCGCATCCGGCCGCTGCGGATGCGCGCGAGGCGCCTGGCCCCCGCTACAGCGTGTCCAGACGTTCGCGCAACTGCTGCGCCTGCGCGCGCAGGGCCTGCAGTTGCGTGGCCGGCAGCTTGCCGAGCTGGCGGTAGACCATGTCCAGGCGGCGATTGCGCCCCAGCGTGTCCTGGTGCCGAGCGAAGAAGTCCCAGTACAGCGCGTTGTAGGGACAGGCACGCGCGCCGGTCTTCTGCTTGCGGTCGTAGCGGCAGCCCTGGCAGTAGTCGCTCATGCGGTCGATGTAGGCCGCGCTGCTGACGTAGGGCTTGGTCGCGAGCAGGCCGCCGTCGGCGAACTGGCTCATGCCGACGGTGTTGGGCAGTTCGACCCATTCGAACGCGTCGATGTAGACGCCCAGGTACCAGCGATGCACGGCAGCCGGATCCAGGCCGGCGAGCAGGGCGAAGTTGCCGATGACCATCAGCCGCTGGATATGGTGCGCGTACGCGTCCTGCAGCGATTGGCCGATGGCGTGGTGCAGACAGCGCATGTGCGTGTCGCCGGTCCAGAACCAGGCCGGCAGCGGCGCGTCGTGGCCGAGCGCGTTGCGCGCTTCATAGCCCGGCATGTGCGCCCAGTAGATGCCGCGCACGTACTCGCGCCAGCCGAGGATCTGCCGCACGAAGCCCTCCACCGCCGGCAGTGGCGCGGTGCCGGCGCCATAGGCCGCCAGCGCGCGCTGCACCAGTTCCTGCGGCCGCAGCATCTTGGTGTTGAGGGCGAAGGAAAGCTGCGAATGGAACAGGCGCGGACTGCGCGTGCTCATCGCATCCTCGTAACGGCCGAAATGCGGCAGGGCATCGGCGATGAACCGATCGAGGCAGACCAGCGCCTCGGCCCGGTTCAATGGCCAGCGCACCGCCTCTGCCTGCGGCTGACCGAAACTGTCCGCGCCGGCGGCCTGGATGCTGGCCCACAGCGCGCGGTGATCGTGGGTCGGGCGCGCATCGGGCGGTGGCGGCGGCTCGCCATGCCAGGGCTGGCGATTGTCGTGGTCGTAGTTCCACTGCCCGCCCTCGGGCGTGCCGTCCGCTGCCAGCAGGATGCGGTGGCGCTTGCGCATGTGCCGGTAGAAGTGCTCCATCAACCATTGCGGGCGCCCGCGGAAAAAATCCGCCAGTTCGCCGCGGCGCGTGTAGAAGTGCGTGCTGTCCACCGCCTCGACGACGAAGGCCTGCGCCGCGCCCCACTGCCGCAGTTGCTGATCCAGGCGCCATTCGTCCGGATCCTGGTACTGCAAGCGCTGCGCACTGTAGTGCGCCATCAGCGCCTCGAGATTGGCGGGGATGGACTGGCGATTGCTGGCATCGTCGATCGCCACGTAGCGCACGCGGTGGCCGGCGCTGCGCAGGTGCCGGGCGAAGTCGCGCATCGCGGCGAAAACGGCCAGGATCTTCTGCGCATGGTGCAGGACGTAGTCGGTCTCCTGCCGCACTTCCATCAGCACATACACCACGCCGGGATCGCGCACGTCGAACCAGGCGTGCTCGGGATCGAGCTGGTCGCCGAGTACCAGGCGCAGGGTGTGGGCGGTGGAGGGCACCGGACTCATGCAGGGCGGCACGCCCACGGGCATGCGGTGGGCCAGCGCACGGCCCGGCAGCTCACGGCGCCTCCGGCGCGCGCACGCGCTTGCGCTCGCCACGGCAGCGGTCGGAACAATACTTCACCTCGTCCCAGACCTTCTCCCACTTCTTGCGCCAGCGGAACGGCCGGCCGCAATGCAGGCAGGGCTTTTCCGGCAGATCCTGTTTCTTGCGCATGCCCATCCACAGCTCGCCCAGGCTCGCCGTCGCTCACTCCTGCGCCGGCCACTCGCGAAACACCACGCAGACCGTGGTCGGGTCCAGCATCGCGAACTCGCGTGCGCCCCAGGGCTTGAGCGCGACGGTACGGCAATTCGGATGCAGCCACTGCGGCGCACGTGCGGACAACTCCGCATAGATCGTGTCGATGCTGTCGGTTTCGATGCCCAGTTCCGGCCGGTCCTTCGCCGCCCACTCGGCGTTCTCCACCAGATAGGCCTTGGCGCCGTCGCGTGCGATCACCGCCATCGTGGCGTCCTGGTACAGCACCTGGAATCCCAGGCCGCCGACGAAGAAATCCAGCCCGTCCTGCATGCGCGCGTAGAAGATCTTGGGGATGAGGTTCTTGAACATGGGGCGACCTTGCGTCGGTGACCAGTGGCGAGTGTAGCGGGCCGGTCCCGGCACGGCATGACGACAAAAACAGGGGCGCCGGATGCCTGCCGCGCGCCGAGGCTGGCGATGCCGCAGGCGGCTACACTGGCCAGCCTTCTTGCCGCCTCGACCCCAACCATGACGTTCCGCTTCACCTGCAGCGCCTGCGATCAGGTCCACGAAGGCATGCCCGGCTTCAGCGTGGCGGCGCCGCTGAGCTATGCGCTGATTCCGGAGGCGCAGCGGGCCACCCGCTGCGAGCTGGGCTCGGACGATTGTGTGATCGACGAGGCTCACTTCTTCGCCCGCGGCTGCATCGAGATCCCCGTGCATGGCCACGCCGAACCGTTTTCCTGGGGCGTGTGGGTCTCGCTCAGCGAAGCCAGCTACCTGCAGTGGGTCCACTGTTTCGATCAGCCGCAGCGTGCGCATGTGGGGCCGTTCTTCGGCTGGCTGAACACACGCCTGTCGCCGTATCCGGAGACCGCCGGTCTCAAGACGCAGGTCCATCTGCGCAACGACGGCATTCGCCCATGGATCGAACTGGAGCCGACCGCGCACCCGCTCGCAGTCGAACAGCGTGAAGGGATCTCCGAGCAGCGGGTGGCCGAACTGTTTGCGCTGATGACGCACACATCCATCTCCGTTGCGACGGACCAGGGGACGACGCCATAACGCTGTCGTCGGTGTGGATGTTTGTGGGCCGCGGGCCGCGTTTCCGTCCGGTGTAGCGGAGGCGCGGAGCCGCGCGCGGCTCCGCGGCGGTACGCTGACCCAAGACCCCGAATCGGAGCAGCACATGGGATATGAGTATCGCCTGACGTTTGCCGACGCCGATCCAGCAAAGACACGGCAAGCCATCGGCCAGCTGCCGGGCGTGGAAGATGCGGACGCGCGCGATGCCGGCGCCGCCGCGCTGGCACGACCGATGCCGGACGCAGTGTTCTGGTGCACCGCAGACGGCCTGTCCTTTTGCGCGAACACCAGCGAGGGACTGCGCTGCCTCGGCACCGTCATCGCCCGCCTGACCAGCACGTTCGGGACGGTCGAGGTGGCGGAACTGGAATGACCGGCAACGCCGACCGCGCGGTGCCGCGCCAGCCGCGCCGACTACACTACCGCCGATGACCTCGCCCCTGCCCCTGCCGCCGCTGCACCCGCTCGCCGATCCCACACCGCCTGCCGCCCGCAACGCCGTGGCGTTGGGCAAGCGCCTGTGCCGGCAGGTGGGCCAGGCCATCGCCGATTTCGGCATGATCGGTGCCGGCGACAAGGTGATGGTGTGCCTGTCCGGCGGCAAGGACAGCTACACACTGCTGGACATCCTGCTGCAGCTGCAGCGCAAGGCGCCGGTACCGTTCGAGCTGGTGGCGGTGAACCTGGACCAGAAGCAGCCGGGCTTTCCCGCCGACGTGCTGCCGGCCTACCTGCGCCAGCGTGGCGTGCCCTGGCATGTGATCGAGCAGGACACCTATTCGGTGGTCACCCGGGTGGTGCCGGAAGGCAAGACCCTGTGTTCGCTGTGCTCGCGGCTGCGCCGCGGCGCGCTGTACCGCTACGCGACGGAGAACGGCGTCACCAAGATCGCGCTGGGCCACCACCGCGACGACATCGTCGCCACGTTCTTCATGAACCTGTTCTTCCACGCCAAGCTGGCGGCGATGGCGCCGGTGCTGCGCAGCGACGATGGCCGCCACGTGGTGATCCGGCCGCTGGCCTACGTGCGCGAGGACGATATCGCCGCCTACGCGCAGGCACAGGCCTTCCCGCTGATCCCCTGCACGCTGTGCGGCAGCCAGGAGACGCTGCAGCGCCGCCAGGTCGGGCAACTGCTGCAGCAGTGGGACCGGGAGCATCCGGGGCGCGTGGAGCAGATCGCCCGCGCGCTGGGCAACGTGCATCCGGCGCAACTGGCCGACCGCGCGCTGTTCGACTTCGCCGCGCTCGGCGGCGCCGCCATGGCGCCGGCCGGTGCCTGGGCGGACGACCCGCCGGGCTGATCCATCTCGCTGAACCGCCCGATGCGGTGCCGGGGCGAGCGCGATGCGACAATGGCCGCCGCTCCCCGGCGCATGCCGCCGGACCGTTCCGTTTCCTTCCGCTGGATGCTCGATGTTCTTTCGCAATCTGACCCTGTTCCGCTTCCCTACCACGCTCGATTTCTCCGAGGTCGAAACGCTCCTGCCGGAGGCCCTGCTCAAGTCGGTCGGCCCGCTGGAAATGAGTTCGCGCGGCTTCATCTCCCCGTTCGGCCGCGACGAGCAGGAAGCGCTGTCGCACCGCATCGCCGACTTCCTGTGGCTGACCGTCGGCGGCGAGGACAAGATCCTGCCCGGCTCGGTGGTCAACGACCTGCTCGCGCGCAAGGTCGCCGAGATCGAGGAGAAGGAAGGCCGGCGCCCCGGCGGCCGCGCGCGCAAGCGGCTCAAGGACGACCTGATCCACGAGCTGCTGCCGCGTGCCTTCGTCAAATCCTCGCGCACCGACGCCATGCTCGACCTGCAGCACGGCTACGTCGCCGTGGACACCTCCAGCCGCAAGACCGGCGAGAACGTGATGTCGGAGATCCGCGGCCTGCTCGGCAGCTTCCCGGCGCTGCCGCTCAACGCCGAAGTGGCGCCGCGCTCGATCCTCACCGGCTGGATCGCCGGCGAGCCGCTGCCCGAAGGCCTGAGCCTGGGCGAAGAATGCGAGATGAAGGATCCGATCGAAGGCGGCGCGGTGGTCAAGTGCCAGCACCAGGAGCTGCGCTGCGACGAGATCGACAAGCACCTGGAAGCCGGCAAGCAGGTCACCAAGCTGGCGCTGGTGCTCGACGACCACGTGTCCTTCGTGCTCGGCGACGATCTGGTGATCCGCAAGCTGAAGTTCCTCGACGGTGCGCTGGACCAGCTCGAGCATGCCGACCAGGACGGCGTGCGCGCCGAACTGGACGCGCGCTTCGCGCTGATGAGCGCCGAAGTGCGGCGCCTGTTCCTGTTGCTGGAAGCGGCGCTGAAGCTGAGCAAGGCCGACTGATGCCGCGGCGCAAGCGGGTGCACGCGGCTGTCACCGTGCGCACCCGTGCCGGCGGTATGCTGTGCCCATGCCCGATCTGCTCCGTCGCCTGATCGCGCCGCCCCCGGCGGCCGTCGAACGCGACCTCGTCCGCTTCCGCCTGGACGAGCGCGAGGTCGAGGTGCTGCGCGTGCGCGACCCGCGCGCGCGGCGCATCAAGCTCAGCGTGGACGAACGCGGCGCCCGCCTGACCCTGCCGCTGCGGGCGAGCCTGGTCGCCGGCGAGCGCTTCCTGCTGGAGAACCGGCAGTGGCTAGCGCAGCAACTGTCGCGCTATGTCGCCGCCGAGACGCTGACGCCGCTGCGCCCGGGTGAGGCCGGGGAACTGCCGCTGCGCGGGCAGTCGCTGCCGGTGGCCTGGCACGACGCCCGCTACGCGCGCATCGAGGTCGCCGACGGCGTGGCCCACCTGCACCTGCCGCCACGCGGCGGCGACGCAGCGCTGCGCCGCGCGCTGCGCGATTTCTACGAAGCCCAGGCCCGCGCCGACGTCGGCCGCTGGCTGCCGCAGTACCTGCCGTCGCTGCCGCGCGCCCCGCGTGCGGTGCGCTACAAGGTCATGTCCTCGCAGTGGGGCTCGCTGGCGCCCGACGGCAGCATGGCGCTGGATCTGGCGCTGGTGCTGGGACGCCCCTCGGCGTTCGAGTACGTGCTGGTGCACGAACTCTGCCACCTGATCCAGGCCAATCATTCGCCGGCGTTCTGGCACGAAGTGGAAGCGCGCTTCCCCGACTGGCGCGCCGAGCGCACCTGGTTCCACCAGCACGGTCGCCAGCTCAAGGCCCATCTGCGCTGGCTGCTGCGGCCGGATCGCGACTGAAGGGCCCATCCACGAACGGTGGGAAACACTCGGCGGAAGCCGCTCCTGAAGGACAGGCTGCATCAGACAGATCGGCTTGGGCGAGAGCACGTTCGTCGAAGCGCTCGAAGACGCTGCGGCGGGTGCGCCCGGACCGCGGCTGAACACCGAACATCGTGGCGCGATCGACGGCTGCGGCGAGGCTGCGGTCGAGCGGCGAATCGGGCACGCATGCTGCGCTGCGGCACGACATGGCGCAAACAGGGATGCGAACAAGGGGGAATGAGCAGGCGGGTGGGCACGCCGATGCGGTCGCATCGCGGTGTGTTGGCCCAGCGCTGCGGAAGCAGAACTCCATGCAGCGCCCGGCAGGCCCCCTCTCCTCCCGCCTACCGCGAATCAGGCGCGACCTCCGGCGCCAGCGAGGCGGTACGGTCCGTGCGGCACTACGCCGGCATGTCAGGACGCCGGGATCGAGCCGCGTACACAGGACGTATCGCGTCTACGCCTGTTGACGGCAGGCGTGGGCGCAACTTAAGCGAAAATTTTTCTACACACAAGCTTCACGATGGGTGTGTAGGGAACACACCTACAGGCCTGTCCGCATGCCCCTGACGTGGGTGCGTCCGGCCTGGCGATCGACGCCGTCGCGGTCGTCAACCGCACTGCCCGCGGCGCGCCGCTCAAGGGAACGCTTCCGCATCAGGCGCTGCGCGCATAGTCGAAGCCGGCTGGCGCAGGCTGGATCGCCAGCACCGGCAACGCCTGCTCCGCCGGCGGGACCGACGGTGCCGCGTCGGCCAGCCGGAACACCGCCACCGCCTCGCTCAGACTGCCGGCCTGCTGCTCCAAGGCGCGCGATGCGGCCGTGGCCTGCTCCACCAACGCCAGGTTCTGCTGGGTGCTGCGGTCCATCTGCGCCATCGCCTGTCCGACTTCGTCGATGCCGGCGGCCTGCTCCTGCGAGGCCGCCGCAATGCCCGCCATGAGTGCATTGACCTCGTCCACCGAGGCCAGCACGCGCCCCATGGTGCGGCCGGCGTCGTGCACCTGCGCCGAGGCCACCGCGACCTGGTCCACCGAGGCCTCGATCAGGCGCTTGATCTCCTTGGCCGCATCGGCCGAGCGCTGCGCCAGCGCGCGCACCTCGCTGGCGACCACCGCGAAGCCGCGGCCCTGCTCGCCGGCACGCGCGGCCTCCACCGCGGCATTGAGCGCCAGGATGTTGGTCTGGAAGGCAATGCCGTCGATCACCGCGATGATCTCGCCGATCTTGCGCGAGGCCGCTTCCACGCCCTGCATCGCACCGACCGCCGCATCGATCGAAGCACCGCCCTGGCCGGCCACGGTCGCCGCGGCGTCGGCCAGCTGGTTGGCATGGTGCGCATGGGTGGCGTTCTGGCGCACGGTGTCGGTCAGGCGCGCCGCCGCACGGGCGGTGCGCTCCAGCGTGCCGGCCTGTTCGGCGCTGCGCTGCGACAGGTCCTGGTGGCCGCCGGCGATGGCGCCGGCCTCGGCATCGATCGCTGCGGCCGCGTGCTGGATGCCGGCCACGATCGCCGCGAGCTGGTCGGCGCTGGCGTTGGCATCGTCGCGCATGTCGGCGAACACGCCATGGAAGTCTCCATGCATGCGCACGCCGAGGTCGCCGCTGGCGATGGCGCGCAACAGCCCGGACAACTCGCCCAGGTTGCCGTCCACCGTCGCCATCAGTTGGTTGAGGCTCTCGAGCATGATGCGGAAATCGTGCTGGTGCGCGCCGAGATCGGCACGCGCGCTGAAGTCGCCGGCCGCGGCGGCCTCGGCCAGATGCCAGATGTCGCGGCTGAGCGTGCCGAGGTTGGCCTTGATCGCATCCATCGCCTCGGAGATCGCGGCCTGCTCGCCGGGCAGGCGCGGCATGTCCTCGCTGAGATCACCGATGGCGTAGCGCCGCATCAGCGCCACCATCGACTGCGCGGTGCCCACGTGCAGGTCGACCAGCGCATTGGCGTCGCGCAGCAATTGGCCGTAGTCGCCCGGGAAGGCGGCCGCATCGCCGCGGCAGGCGATGGCGCCGTCGGCATGCCGTTGCGCCATCCGCCGCTGCTCGGCCAGCACCGCGCGCAGTTGGGTCTGCATGGTCTGCATGCTGCGCAGCAGCTCGGCGGCCTCGTCGTTGCCCTGTGCCGGCAGCACCGCGTCGAGTTGGCCGGCGGCGATCGCCGCGGCGACGCGAGTGCCTTCGCGCAGCGGCCGCACCAGGCTCTGGGTGATGCACCAGCCCAGCCACGCACTGACCGCCAGCAACAGGCCGCCGCCGAGCAGCAGCAGCCAGCGCGCGCGGGCCATGGTGGTCACCGCCTGCGCATAGGAGCCGTCGCTGAGCGTACGCAGGTGCGCGGCGTTGCGCTGGATCGCCTGCTGCCACTGCGCCAGCAGCGGCTGCAAGGTGTACAGGTGCAGGGTCTGCGCATCCAGGTTCTGGTTGTCGGCGGCCATCGCCAGCACCTGCGACTGGAACGGCTGCACCTGCACATAGGCCTTGTCGATCGCCGCGCGCAGCTGCGCGCCGGTGCGGTCGGCCGGGTCCAGGCGCAGCGCGAACAGCTTGCGCCGTGCCTGCGCGTAGTCGCGCTGGGCCTGGCCGATCGCGCGCACCACCGCCTGCTTCTCGTCGGGGTTGGTCAGGATGACGTCGTTGAGCAGGCCGATCTCCAGCCGCGCCTGCGCCGCGACCATGGCGTTGGACAGGCGGATCTTCTCCATCTTGTCCAGGGCGATGTCGTCGAGCTGCTGGCGCGCCAGCGCCATCGACGCGAGGCTGGCCACGATCAGGGCGCCGCAGATCAACAGCAGGGCAGCGAAGGCGAAGGTCAGGCGTGGGCCGACCCGGTAGCGGCGAAGGAGGCGGATCATGGAGGCGCGGCGTCAGGGCGAAAGGTGCGCGCTACGCTGTGCGCCGAAGTTTTCCGAACCGCGACGGCACGGCGACAACATGTCGAACTGTGACGCCGCGAAAGGAACAATTGCGGCGGCCTGCGCAGCACCGGCGCCCACTGCGTCGCAGTGTGCGTGCGCGATGCCCGGATGCGATGGTCGCGGCGGCGCAGACGCATGGCGACGCGGTCAGCGCCGCGTCTGCGTCAGAGGAAGCCGTGCAGCAACGCGGCCACCGCCGCCGGTTGTTCCATGTGCAGGTGGTGGGTGCCGGGCAGCGTGTGCACGCGGCCGTCGCGCAGGCACGCCGCGCGCGTCAGGCGCAGCGACTCGGGCAGGATGTCCTGCGCCGGATCGGCGAACACCACCGCGGTCGGGCACTCGATGCCGGCCAGCAGCGCCTGCATCTGCGGCTCGGTCGGGCGGATCGCGGTGGGCAGGGTCAGCCGGCGGTCGCTGCGCCACACGTAGCCGCCGTCCACCGCGCGCACGCCGCGTTCCACCAGCAGCCGCGCGGCCGGCTCGCTGAGCTGGTTGGCCAGCATCCGCGCCCGCACCGGCGCGGCCAGATCGGGAAAGAC
>NZ_AQOJ01000171.1:0-3159 GCF_000364685.1 Xanthomonas sp. SHU 166 | reverse complement strand
AGACGCGCAACGGCGTGGCGGTGGCACGGCGGGTACTGGCGACGCTGTTGCGCAGCCGTTCCACCGCGCCCGCCTCGCTCTCGGCCAGGCCGCCCAGCATCTCGATCGCCACGAACTTCTCGATGCGTTGCGGCGCCGCGGCGGCCAGCAGGCTGGCGATGGCCGCACCCATCGAATGGCCGATCAGCACGAAGCGCTCCCAGCCCAGCGCATCGGCCGCGTCCAGCACCGGGTGCAAGGCGCTGGCCAGCAGGTATTCGGCACCATCGGGCAGGTCGCTGCTGTGGCCATGGCCGGGCAGGTCCAGCATCACCAGGTCCAGCTGCGGCAGGTGCCGGCTCAGCGGCACGAAGCTGGCGGCGTTGTCGAGCCAGCCGTGCAAGGCCAGCGCCTTGGGCCCCTGCGGGTCGCCGCTGCGCAGTCCGGCCAGCGCGCCCACCCGCGACGGGCAGGCAAAAGCACGCAAACTCATGCGGCGCGGGCCGCCAGTTGCGCCAGCGCGCGCGCGTGCGCCGGGGCGTCGTTGAGACAGGGGATGTAGCGCACCTGCATGCCGCGTTCGGCGCAGGTCTCGACGAAGCCCATCGCCACTTCTTCCAGGGTTTCCAGGCAGTCGGTGGCGAAGCCGGGACAGAGTACGTCCACCTGCTTGACCCCCTGCCCGGCAAGCTCCCACAGCCGCGGCTCGGCGTACGGGCGCAGCCAGCGCTCGGCGCCGAAGCGCGACTGGTAGCCGAGCTCCCACTGGCCCGCCTCCAGGCCCAGTGCGGTGGCGATCGCCTGCGCGCTGGCTTCGCAGCGCTGCGGGTAGGGATCGCCGTTGTTGGCCACGCGCTGCGGCAGGCCGTGGAAGGAGAAGAACAGGCGCTCGCCGCGGCCATGCTGCGCCCAGTGCGCACGCACGCTGTCGGCCACCGCCGCGACCCAGGCCGGGTCGGTCGGGTAGTCCTCGATCAGGTGCACCGGCAGCTGCGGATGGCGCGCCTGCCAGGCCTGCACCACGTCCTCGATCGAGGCGGTGGTGGTGGTCGAATACTGCGGGTACAGCGGCAGCACCACGATCCGGCGCACGCCCGCCTCGCGCAGCGCGTCCAGGGCCGGCGCCAGCGCCGGCGCGCCGTAGCGCATCGCCCAGGCCACGCGGTGCCCGGGCAGCTCGCGCTGCATGCCCTCGGCCAGGCGGCGGGTGTACACCGCCAGCGGCGAGCCGTCCGCCAGCCACACCTGGGCGTATTTCTCCGCCGATTTCGGCGAGCGCCGCGGCAGGATCACCCAGTGCAGCAGCGGCCACCAGAACAGCCGCGGGATCGCGACCACGCGCTTGTCGCCAAGGAACTCGGCCAGGTAACGGGCGACCGCAGGCGCGGTCGGCGCCTCGGGCGTGCCTAGATTCACCACCAGGATGGCGGTCTCGGGTGCGTCGGACATGCGCGCATTGTGGCAGAGCGCGCGCGTTGCGGCGTGTCGATCCGTTCGATCGCGGCGATCGACGGCGCCTGCATGCGGTGCCGGCACCACTCATTGCCGATTCATTGCCCTGTGACTAAGTTCAAGGACTTGCAGTATCTTGCTGCGGACCTATTTCGGAGCCCGCCATGCCCCTCCTGCCGCGCCTCGCCCTGTTGTTGAGCCCCCTGTTGTTCGTCGGCCACGCCGTGGCCGGACCGGAAGAGGACGAGCGCGCCCGCAACGCGCTGCGCGTGCTGACCGACATCCAGAAGATTCCCGAGCAGGCCATCCCCGACAAGCTGCTCGACGAGGGCCGCGCCATCGTGGTGATCCCGGATACGCTCAAGGCCGGCCTGGTGATCGGCGGGCGCCGCGGCCACGGCCTGATGTCGGTCAAGCGCCCCGACGGCACCTGGTCCAACCCGGTGTTCGTCAAGCTCACCGGCGGCAGCATCGGCTTCCAGGTCGGTGTGCAGTCCTCCGACGTGGTGCTGGTGTTCCGCAACGACCGCAGCCTGGACAACATCGTCAACGGCAAGTTCACCCTCGGCGCCGATGCCGGCGTCGCCGCCGGCCCGGTCGGGCGCAACGCCGCCGCCGCCACCGACGGCCAGCTCAAGGCCGAGATCTGGTCGTGGTCGCGCGCGCGCGGCCTGTTCGCCGGCGTCGCCCTGGATGGCGCCGCGCTGCAGATCGACGATGCCGCCGACCTCAACGCCTACGGCAGCAACACCACTCCGCGGATGATCTTCGAGGGCCGCACCACCAACCGGCCGTCCAACGACATCGTCGCCTTCCGCGACAAGCTCGAGGAAGCCACCTACGCCGCGCGGCAGAGCCGTGGCACCGACAGCAACGGCAGCCCGGGCGCCGCCCCGGCACCGGCGGCCATGCCGGCGCCGCAGGCCACGCCGGAACCGACCGCCGCGCCCGACGCTGCTGCCAGCACCGTGCCCCTGCAGGGCCAGGCGCAACCGGCGCAGCAGGGCTTCCAGCCGGTGTCCGACGGCGAGATCCGCACCGAGAAGCTCGACGGCGATCGCTGAGCGCGGTTCCCAACGCCACCTGTCCATCGCGCCGTGCAGGCCTGCCTGCACGGCCGGGAGAGGTAACGCGGCGCGGCGCGGTGCGTTATCCTGCGGGTTCCTTACGACTTTTCTGCGAGCGGATCATGGGCAGTCTTAGCATCTGGCACTGGCTGGTGGTGCTGGTGATCGTGCTGCTGGTGTTCGGCACCAAGCGGCTGACGAGCGGCGCCAAGGATCTGGGCAACGCGGTCAAGGAATTCAAGAAAGGCATGCGCGACGACGACAAGCCCGCCGGCCAGCTCGGCGACGAGACGCGCAGCAGCAGCGAGCCGTCCCGCCAGACCCAGGCCGAGCGCGACCGCGACGCGCACTGACGGGACCCCGCCGGCGTGTTCGATATCGGATTCAGCGAACTGCTGGTGATCGCGGTGGTGGCCCTGGTGGTGCTCGGTCCCGAGCGCCTGCCCAAGGCGGCGCGCTTCGCCGGGTTGTGGGTACGCCGCGCCCGCGCGCAGTGGGACTCGGTGAAACAGGAACTGGAACGCGAACTGGAAGCCGAGGAACTCAAGCGCAGCCTGCACGACGTGCAGAACTCGCTGCGCCAGGCCGAGACCCAGTTTCGCGATGGCAGCGAGGAACTGCAGCGGCAGACCGAGGCGCTGCGCCGCGAGATCGATCCGAA
>NZ_AQOJ01000170.1:0-6560 GCF_000364685.1 Xanthomonas sp. SHU 166 | reverse complement strand
TCGACCGTGCCGCCAGCGACAGCCGCCGCAGTCGACGCCCCGACTCCGCACGCTCCCGACACGACCACGCCCCTGCCCACGCACTCTGCCGCGACGGTGCCCGCCGCTTCCGTGGTGCCGGCCGCCGCGCGCGGTGCGGCCGCACCGCATCCGGCGTCCACCGCCACGGCGCATACCGGCCAGCCGCCCTCCATTGATCCGGAGGCGCCGCGATGAACGTGGAAGCCGAGAGCAGCCTGATCGAACACCTGATCGAACTGCGCGCGCGGCTGATGCGCGCGCTGATCGGCCTGGGCGTGGTGGTGGTGGCGCTGCTGCCCTTCTCCAAGCGCCTGTACTCCTGGCTGGCCGAGCCGATGCTGGCGCAGTTGCCGGTGGGCCAGAGCGTGATCGCCACGCACCCGGCCGGCGCGGTCATCGCGCCGCTGAAGCTGGCGTTCTTCCTGGCCCTGTTCGTGTCCGCCCCCTGGCTGCTCTACCAGGCCTGGGCCTTCGTCGCCCCCGGCCTGTACCAGCGCGAGAAGCGCCTGGCACTGCCGCTGCTGGCCTCGGCAGTGCTGCTGTTCTACCTCGGCTGCGGCTTCGCCTACTTCCTGGTGTTGCCGGCGGTGTTCCACTTCCTGACCACGTTCAAGCCGGACGTGATCCAGCTCACCCCCGATGCCGGCGCCTACCTGGACTTCGTGCTGGCGATCTTCTTCGCCTTCGGCGCCAGCTTCGAACTGCCGGTGGCGCTGGTGATCCTGGCTCTGCTCGGCTGGGTGACCCCGCAGCAGCTGCGCGAGGGCCGCGGCTACGCGGTGGTCGGCATCTTCGTGCTGGCCGCGGTGCTGACCCCGCCGGACGTGGTCTCGCAACTGATGCTGGCGATCCCGATGTGCCTGCTGTACGAGCTGGGCATCATTGCGGCAGCGGCGGTGACCAAGAAGCCGGGAATCGAGGCACGGGAATAGGGAATCGGAACAGCGGTTCGCTGCATACCCACCATTACCACGCGGCTTGACGGCAATCTGCCGCACACAGCAAAACGGCCCCGAGGGGCCGCTTTGCTGTTGCTGTGGCTCTTACGATTCCCGACTCCCGACTCCCGGCGCTACGCCACAAAGACGTTGGAGGGCGGCGGCGGCACAGCCGGCGCCGCATCCCCGGCGTGCACGAACATCTGCTTCCAGGCCACGTAGACGATGCCAGCGATCGCTGGTGGCAGCACCGCCATCTGCAGCACCTGCAAGATCAGCGCTGCCATCGTGGTGCCGACGAGCAGCTGCAGCACCAGCATCACCACGGCCAGTGCGAAGTAAAGCGCAAACATCGCGAGGAAGGCGAGCACGAAGAAGACCAGCATCGCCGGCAGGTTGTGCAGGCAGGCGCGCAAGCCGTGACCGATGGCGGCTAGGCCGTTGCGGCCGTCGAACATCACCTGCGGCGCAAACAGGAACAGGGTCAGCACCACTCCGACGACACCCACTGCCACCAGCATCAGCCACATCACGATGCGCAACGCCGGCAGGGTCGCGATCAGCTCCTCTACCTGCTTCGGATCCGGCTGCGTGCCGGACTGACCCAGTTCGTTGAGCTTGAGCATCACCGTGTTCAGCTGCATCAACCCATCCGGGCGGATCACCACGACGGCGAGAACGGCCAACACCAATCCGGCGATCGCCTGCGGTAATAGCGCCACCAGCAGGTTCGGCGCACGGCTGCCGTGCAGGCCCTGCAGCAGGTGCGCCGGCTCGGCGCTGCGGCCCTGGTCGACCTCGCGCACGGCCCACACCAGCCCGCCGAACAGCAATGGCCCGGCCAGCCCCATCAGCAGTTGCGCCAGCATGCCCAGGGTCGGGTTGAGCGCGCTCAGGAACAGGATGATCAGTGTCGCCAGACCCCAAATCAGCCCGAGCCGGCCCAGCGCCCACGGCGCCCGCCGCAGCAGGGACACACCGCCCAACAGCCATTCCGCGCCGGCCGAGGCCGGCAGCTTGCGAATCTCGATCATTACCAATCCGAAGTGGGGGACGCCGTACAGCGGCGGCGACTGCACAGATTATCGCGGTTTTGCCTGGCCGCTGCTGTGCTGCCCGCGTGCGTGCTGAACGAAGCGCCGCAACAGTTTGCGTGCCAGCGGTGCGGCGCTGACCTCGCGGGCGATGGTACGGGCGCAGCGTCCGGCGCTGCGTAGACAGTCCGCGCGCGCCTGCACGTAGCCGCGCATGTGGTGGGTGGCGAACTCCGGATGGAACTGCAGGCCCCAGGTCGCCTCGCCCCAACGGAACGCGTGGCACTGGTCCTGCGCCGAGCGTGCCAGCACCGTGGCGCCGGCCGGCGCACGCAGCACCGTCTGCAGATGGGTGGCATGCGCGGGGAACCGCACCGGCAGGCCGGCGAACAGCGGATCCTCGGCGGCGGGCGGGTGCAGTTCGATATGCACCGTGCCCGATTCGCGCCCGGCCGGGTTGTAGGCGACCTCCCCGCCCAGCGCGTGCGCCAGCAGCTGGTGCCCGTAGCAGATGCCCAGCAGCGGCGTGCCGTCCTCGGCGGCTTCGCGCAGCCAGGCCGCCGAGCGTTCGCTCCACTCGGCCCGATCGGTGACGAACGCCGCCGAGCCGGTGACGATCACTCCGGCGAAGTCGCCCCGCACCGGCAACGCCTCGCCGGCGACGACGTTCGTCACCACCGTCTCGCGCTCGGCCAGGCCGGCGGCGACGCGGATCCAGTGCGGGAAGCGTCCGTAGCGCCGCATCGTCGCCACCGGTTCACCGGTTTCGAGGATCAGGAAGGGCGCAGCACGGCGACGGACGGGAGAAGCGAACGGCATGGTGGGATTCTAGACGCCGTCGCCGTGGATTGTTCAAGGCCGCGCGGCGGTGGCGGCATAGCCATATAACTGGCGATCATGAGGCGGGGAAGCGCCCCGCGCTTCACTCCCGCGGCGGCAGCACCGACAGCACTTCCTCGATGGTGGTCAGCCCGGCGGCCACCTTTTCCAGGCCGGCGCGGCGCAGCGTGCGCACACCCTCGTCCTGGGCGGCGCGGCTGAAGCCGGCCAGGTCCATGTCGGCGCGGATCAGGGTGCGCAGGCGCGGGGTCACCGGCAGCAGTTCGTACAGGCCCACGCGGCCCAGGTAGCCGGTGCGACGGCATTCCAGGCAGCCGACCGGGGCGTAGGGTTGCAGCGCCTCGGGCAGGGCCTCGCCCGGCTCGCGCAACGCGTCCCACTCGTGCGCTTCCAGGGTGTGCGGGCGCTTGCAGTGGCCGCACAGGGTGCGCACCAGGCGCTGCGCCAGCACGCCGTTGAGGGTGGAGGCGACCAGGTAGTGCGGCACGCCCAGGTCGAGCAGGCGGGTGATCGCCGAGGGCGCATCGTTGGTGTGCAGGGTCGACAGCACCAGGTGCCCGGTCAGCGAGGCCTGCACCGCCATCTGTGCGGTTTCCAGGTCGCGGATTTCGCCGATCATGATGATGTCCGGGTCCTGCCGCAGCAGGGTGCGCACGCCGCTGGCGAAGTCCAGGTCGATGTTGGTCTGCACCTGCATCTGGTTGAATTCGGTGGCGATCATCTCGATCGGATCCTCCACGCTGCACACGTTCACGTCCGGCGTGGCCAGGCGCTTGAGCGTGGAGTACAGCGTGGTGGTCTTGCCCGAGCCGGTGGGGCCGGTGACCAGCACGATGCCGTGCGGGCGTTCCACCAGGGCGTTCCAGCCGGCCGCTTCCTGCGCGCTGAAGCCGAGCTGGTCCACGCTCTTGAACGCCGCATCGGGGTCGAAGATGCGCATCACGCACTTCTCGCCGAAGGCGGTGGGCATGGTCGACAGGCGCATCTCGGTCTCGCGCCCGCCCGGCGAGCGGGTCTTGATGCGCCCGTCCTGCGGGCGCCGCCGCTCGGCCAGGTCCATGCGCCCGAGCACCTTGATGCGGCTGACGATGGCGGTCATCACCGCCGGCGGCACTTCCAGCACCTTGTGCAGCACGCCGTCGATGCGGAAGCGCATGCGCCCGGCCTCGCGCCGCGGCTCCAGGTGGATGTCGCTGGCGCGCTGCTCGTAGGCGTACTGCAGCAGCCAATCGACGATGTGCACGATATGGTGGTCGTCAGCATTGACGTCGCCGCCGCGGCCCAGTTCCACCAGCTGCTCGAAGCTGGGCAGGCCGCTGCTCTGTTCGGTGCGCCCGTCCTTGGCGCCGCGCACCGAGCGGGTCACGCCGAAGAACTCCATCGTGTAGCGATGCAGGTCCAGCGGGTTGACCACCACCACCTCGATGCGGCGCCGCGCCAGGTGCTGCACATCGCCGAGCCAGTCCAGCGCCAGCGGTTCGCTGGTCGCCACCAGCAGACGCTCGGGCTGCAGGGCAAGCGGCAGGATCCGGTGGCGGCGCGCATAGGCGTGCGAGACCACGCCGGTGACCGCGGCCACGTCGACCCGGGTCGGATCGATGCGCAGGTAACGCAGGCCGCAGCGCTGCGCCAGCCACTCGGTCAGCCGTTCCAGGCTCAGTTCGCTGCCGGGCGGGCGGGTGGCGGCCAGTTTCAGGTTGGACAGCAGCACCAGCGGATGCACGTCGCTGGCGGTGCGCGCGGTCTGCGCCGAGAACTGCACGCGGCCGCGTTCGGCCGGCGCGACCAGGCCGTCGGCGAGCAGCGCCGCAGCCACGCGTTCGAAGCTCAGCCGGCCCGGCGGCAAGGCCACGGTGGGCTCGGCGGGCGACGACGCGGGCGGCGCGGCAGGGCGCGAATCCATGGTCCAGGTCCGGTGCGCGGAAGTCCCCGCGAGTCGGTCGCTATACTAGCGCACCCCTCAACCGGCCCCCTGCGAGATGTCCGTTTCCCGGTCCGTTCCGATCACGTTCCAGGGTCTGATCCAGACCCTCAACCAGTTCTGGGCGCAGCGCGGCTGCGTGCTGATCCAACCGTTGGACCTGGAAGTGGGCGCCGGCACCTTCCATCCGGCCACCTTCCTGCGCGCGCTCGGGCCGGAGCCGTGGAACGCGGCCTACGTGCAGCCGAGCCGGCGCCCCACCGACGGCCGCTACGGCGAGAACCCGAACCGCCTGCAGCGCTACTACCAGTACCAGGTGGCGATGAAGCCGAACCCGGACAACATCCAGCAGTTGTACCTGGACTCGCTCAAGGCGCTGGGCATCGATCCGCTGGTGCACGACCTGCGCTTCGTCGAGGACAACTGGGAATCGCCGACGCTCGGCGCCTGGGGCCTGGGCTGGGAGGTGTGGCTCAACGGCATGGAAGTCACCCAGTTCACCTACTTCCAGCAGGCCGGCGGCCTGGAGTGCAAGCCGGTGCTGGGCGAGATCACCTACGGTCTCGAGCGGCTGTGCATGTATCTGCAGAACTGCGACAACGTCTACGACCTGGTGTGGACCTACGGCCCGGACGGCACGCCGGTCACCTACGGCGACGTCTACCACCAGAACGAGGTGGAGCAGAGCGCGTACAACTTCGAACACGCCAACGTGGCCGAACTGTTTCACCGCTTCGACGCGTGCGAGCAGGAGGCGCAGGCGCTGGTCGAGGTCGGGCTGCCGCTGCCGGCGTACGAGCAGGTGACCAAGGCCAGCCACGCCTTCAACCTGCTCGACGCACGCCGCGCGATCTCGGTGACCGAACGCCAGCGCTACATCCTGCGCGTGCGCGCGCTGGCGCAGGCGGTAGCGAAGGCCTACTACGCGCAGCGCGAGAAGCTGGGCTTCCCCGGCGTGAAGCGCTGAGGCGCGGCCGATGCGACCTGATCGGGAGCTGTTCGTGCTGCTCGGCCTGCTGTGGTCGGCGCCGGTGGCGTTCGGCTACTTCTGCGCGTGGTGGGCGCAGCAGCGCGGACGCAGCGCCTTCGGCTGGTTCCTGTTCGGCTGCTTCCTGCTGCCGGTGGCCGGATTGTGGCTGCTGGCGATCAACGGCGACGACCGCGATAGCCGCGGCAAGCCTAAAGACAAATCGATTGGGCGCGGCGACCTGCTGGCGACCCGGAAGGACGTGATATGAGCATGCACCCCCTGCTGATCGAACTGGGCACCGAGGAACTGCCGGTCAAGGCATTGCCGGGCCTGGCCCAGGCGCTGTTCGACGGCGTGATTGCCGGGCTGGAGAAGCGCGGCATCGCGGTCGAGCGTGGCGACGCCAAGCCGCTGTCCACGCCGCGCCGGTTGGCGGTGCTGCTGCCGGGCGTGGCCGTCGAGCAGCCGGAGCAGCGCGCGGAAGTGCTCGGCCCCTACCTCAACATCGCGCTGGACGCGGACGGCCAGCCGACCAAGGCGCTGCAGGGTTTCGCCGCCAAGGCCGGGATCGACTGGACCGCGCTGGAGCGCACCAGCGACGCCAAGGGCGAGCGCTTCGTGCATCGTGCGGTGAACCCGGGCGCGCGCACCGCCACGCTGCTGCCGGAGATCCTGCGCGAAGCGATCGCGGCGATGCCGATCCCCAAGCCGATGCGCTGGGGCGACCACGACTACGGTTTCGCCCGGCCGGTGCAGTGGCTGGTGCTGCTGTTCGGCAGCGAGGTGGTGCCGATGCCGTTGTTCGGCGTGGAGGCCGGCCGCGACAGCCGCGGCCA
>NZ_AQOJ01000169.1:0-2534 GCF_000364685.1 Xanthomonas sp. SHU 166 | reverse complement strand
ACATCCATGTACGCCGCCCTTCGGGTGTTTCCCCCTGATGGCCGCCGCTTCGGAAGGGAACCCGGTAGATCAAAAGCAACAGCCAAAGCCGCAAGCAAAGAGCAAAGAGCAAAGAGCAAAAAGGCTATGGCTACAGTTACCGGCTATTTACTGCTGCGAAAACGCAAACGGGCGGGAGGACTGTCGCCCTCCCGCCCGCTGGTGCCGGCAGGTGCTGCCGGCGTGGTGCTACGACGTGCTGCGATCAGTGCCAGTGCAGGTTGAACGAGACGCCGACGATGCGCGGTTCGTTGTACACGGCCGCCATGTAGTTCTCGATCACGCCCTTGAGGTTCTTCTCGTTGGTGATGTTGCGGGCGAACGCGGCCACTTCCCATGCGCCGTAGTCGCCGGTGTAGCCCAGCTTGAGGCCGCCCTCGAAGTTGCCGTTGGAGGTGAACTCGGTGGAGTCGTACAGCACGAAGCTGGTGTAGCCCTGCTTGTTCCAGTCGGTGGCGACGAAGAAGGCGCCGCCGTCGTTGACCGGGATGTCGTAGCGCGCGGCCAGGTTGACGTTGTACTTGGGCGCGTTCGGCAGCGGGTTGCCGTCGATCTGGGCGAAGGTATTGTTGCCGATGCGGATGGTCGGGTCCTTCACCGTGCACACCACCACGCCGTTCAGGCCGCACACCTGCGCATACACGCGCTTGTCCTGGATCTCGCTGTGCAGCAGGCTCAGGCCGGCGGTCAGCGACAGGTTGGGGATCGGGCGCCAGTCAAGGTCCGCCTCCATGCCGTAGGCCTTGGCCTTGTCGGCGTTGAACAGCACGCCGTTGCCGTTGGAGTCGTTGCCGTTGAGCTGGATGTCGTCGACGGTGTAGGTGAAGCCGGTGACGTTCAGGCGCAGGCGGTTGTCGAACAGGTTGCTCTTGATGCCCGCTTCCCACGACAGGATGGTTTCCGAGTCGGCCGTGGTGAAGTCGGAATTGAACACCGCCGAACGGCCCTGGATGGTCGGGCCGCGGAAGCCGCGCGCGACCTTCGCATACGCGTTGACGTTCGGGTTGATCTCATACATCGCGCTCAGGTCCCAGCTCGGCTGGGTGTCGGCCAGGCGCACGTCGCGGCGGCCCTTGTAGGTGACCACGCCGGCCGCGGTGTCGGCGGTCTTGAGCAGCTTGGTCTCCTTGCTGTCGCGGGTCTGGCGCACGCCGGCGGTCAGGGTCAGCGCGTCGGTGACCTTGTAGGTCAGCTGGCCGAAGCCGGCCCAGGAGGTGTTGCTGTTGTGCAAGCGCACCCAGTTGTTGGGATTGCGCGCGGCAGTCTGCAGGAAGTAGGCGCGCTGGTAGAAATCGGTGGTGTCCTTGCCGTCGAAGTAGAACGCACCGGCCTGCCACTGCAGCGGGGCGTCGCCTTCGCTGGCCAGGCGCAGTTCCTGGGTGTACTGGTCCAGGTCGCGCACCTGGCCCATCGACTGCCCGTAGCCGTTGGGCACGCCGTTGACCGGGAAGTTGGCCGCGGCGCCGCCGTCGGTGTCGCCGCGGCTGTAGCCGGAGGTGGTCTCGTAGGCGCTGATCGAGGTCAGCGAGACGCCGCCGAAGTCGTAGATCGCCTTCAGCGAGGCGCCGTGGGTCTTGTACGCCTGCGGATTATCGTGGGCCTCGTCGTAGGCCACCTGGTCGCGCGGCACGTCGACCTTGTTCGAGCCCTTGCGCAGGGCGCCACGCAGGAACAGCGTGGAGGTGCCGTCGTAGTCGCGGGTGTGGAACGAGCCCAGCAGGGAGAAGTTCTCGCTCGGCTTCAGCAGCAGCTGCAGACGCGCGTTGCGGTCGTCGTAGCCGCCCATCGCGTCCTTCTTCGGGGTGACCGTGCCGTCGGCGCTCGGGCCGGTGTAGGTGTTGTCCACCCAGTCGTCGCGGTGCTGGTACAGCGTGGACACGCGGAACGAGAGCACGTCGTTGATCGGGCCGCCGATGCCGCCGTCGACCGAGACGGTGTTGTAGCTGCCGTAGCTGGCGGTGACCCGGCCGGTGTAGTCGTCGCTGGGCTTGATGCTGTCGAACTTGACGATGCCGGCGGTGGTGTTGCGGCCGAACAGCGAGCCCTGCGGGCCGCGCAGCACTTCCACCTGGTCCACGTCGTAGACCGGGTTGGACTTCAGCACCACGTGCTCCAGCACCACGTCGTCCTGGATGATCGACACCGGCTGCGAGGCGCCGAGGTAGAAGTCGATATTGCCCAGGCCGCGGATGTAGAAGCGCGGGAAGATGCGGCCGGTGGTGGTCTCGGCGTAGAAGCTGGGCACGCGGCCGGACAGCGCCAGCAGGGTGTCGTCGCCGCCGGCGGTGAAGTCGCGCATCGCCTCGCCCTGCACCACGCCCACCGACACCGGCACGTCCTGCAGGTTCTGCTCGCGGTGCTCGGCGGTGACGATGATGGTGTCCAGCGAGGTCGCCGCGTCGCCAGTACCGGCGGCGTTGGCTGGGCGGGCCTCGCTGCCGGCCAGCGACGGCGCGCTGTCCTGCGCGGCGGCGGCGGCGGCGACCGAGGCCAGC
>NZ_AQOJ01000168.1:0-4674 GCF_000364685.1 Xanthomonas sp. SHU 166 | reverse complement strand
GCACCTTCCCCCAAAAAGGGGGCCGTGGTCCCGGAGGGAGAAGGAAGTGCCGGCCTACTCATTTCCCACTTGGCGACGGCGCGGTGCGTCGCCATGCCACACGCCTACGGCAACGCACGCATCAGCAGTTCCTCGACCGGCGCACCCGGCTCCAGCGTGCCGAACGCCAGGCCATGCGCGCCGGCCAGGCGACTGCGTACGAACATCGAGGCGGCCGGACTGCCGCTGTGCAGCAGGAGCGCGGCCTGCAAGGCCAGCGCGATGCGTTCGGCCAGGCGCCGCGCGCTGTACTCGTCCACTTCGGCGTTGCCGGACAGCGACGCGCGCAGTGCGTCCAACGCCGCGTCATAGGCCGGGTCGGTGCCGCCCGGCGTCTGCAACTCCGCCAGCACCGCAGCCGCGCTGGCCGGTTCGCGCGCCAGCGCGCGCAGCACGTCCAGGCACTGGATGTTGCCGCTCCCCTCCCAGATCGAATTCAGCGGCGCCTGCCGGTACAGCCGCGGCAGGATCGACTCCTCGACGTAGCCGGCACCGCCCAGGCATTCCTGCGCCTCGTTGACGAAGGCCGGCGCGCGCTTGCACAGCCAGTACTTGCCCAGCGCGGTGGCGATGCGCGCGAACGCCGCTTCCGACGCATCGACGTCGGCCGCATCCACCGCGCGCGCCACCCGCAGCGCGAACGCGGTGGCGGCTTCCGATTCCAGGGCCAGATCGGCCAGCACGTTGCGCATCAGCGGCTGCTCGACCAGGCGCTTGCCGAACGCGATGCGATGCCGCGTGTGGTGCAGCGCCTGGGCGAGCGCCATGCGCATCTGCGCAGCCGCGGCGAGCATGCAGTCGAGCCGGGTCAGCATCACCATGCCGATGATCCGCGCCACACCCCGCCCTTCCTCGCCGACCCGCTGCGCCCAGGCCCCGGCGAACTCGACTTCGCTGGACGCGTTGGACCAGTCGCCCAGCTTGTCCTTCAGCCGCATCAGCCGCAGCGCGTTGAGCTGCCCATCGGGCAGGCGCCGTGGCAGCAGGAAGCAGGTCAGGCCGCCCGGCGCCTGCGCCAGCACCAGGAAGCCGTCGGACATCGGTGCGGAGAAGAACCACTTGTGCCCGACCAGACTGTACGCGCCGGCACCGTCCAGCGGCGTGGCGACGGTGGCGTTGCGGCGCACGTCCGAGCCGCCCTGCTTCTCGGTCATGCCCATGCCCAGGGTGATGCCGGCCTTGTCGGCGATCGGCACATCGCGCGGGTCGTAGTGCGGCGCGGCGGCCTTGTCGGCCCATTCGCGCAAGGCCGGGTCCTGGCGCAACACCGCGACCGCGGCATGGGTCATGGTCAGCGGGCAACTGGTGCCGGCTTCGGCCTGGTGGTGCAGGTAGCTCAGCGCCGCACGCGCCACATGCGCGCCCGGCTGCGGGCTGTGCCAGGACAGCCCGGCCACGCCATGGCGCTTGGCCGCGTCCAGCAACTGGTGATAGGCCGGGTGAAACTCGACCGTGTCGATGCGGTGGCCGTAGCGGTCGTGCGTGCGCAGCCGCGGACGGTCGCGGTTGGCGTCGAAGCCGAGCCGATATAGCGCATCGCCGGCCAGCACGCCGTACTGCGCCAGCGTCGCGGCGAAGCCGTTTGCGCCCTCGCGTGCGCAGGCCTCACGCAGCGCCACGTCGTCGGCCCAAAGATCGCGCGGTTCGAACGGTGGCGGCTGGTTGTCGACCGTATGCGTGGCGAACGCCGGCAGGTCCGTATGCATGCATCTCCCTCCCAGAAGCGCTGCACGCATTGTGGCCGATCCGTCGCGCGGCCGCGAACGCGCGCGGCGGATTCTCATCTCCTGCACACCGGCTTGGACACAGTGGCGCCCATGCCGAATGCCGCTTCCCAGGACCTGGTGGTGCTGCGCCCGGAAGGGCTGTACTGCCCTGCCGGCGACTTCCATATCGATCCCTGGCGGCCGGTGCCCCGCGCGGTCATCACCCACGGCCACGGCGACCACGCGCGCTCGGGCATGGGCGAATACCACTGCGCCGCCGCCGGCCTGCCGATCCTGCGCTGGCGGCTGGGCGAGCAGGCCTATCGCGCCTACGATTACGGCACCCGCTTCACGCTCGGCCGCGCGCAGGTGTCGCTGCATCCGGCCGGCCACGTGCTCGGCTCGGCGCAGGTACGCATCGAAGTGGATGGCGAGGTCTGGGTGGCCTCGGGCGACTACAAGCGCCAGCCGGATCCGACCTGCGCGCCGTTCGAGGTGGTGCGCTGCGACACCTTCATCACCGAGGCCACCTTCGCCCTGCCGGTGTACCGGTGGCCGGACACCAGCGAGGTGGCGCGCGAGATCGTCGCCTGGCGCCGCGAGTGCGGCGCGCGCGGCGAGGCCGCCGTGCTGTTCTGCTACGCATTGGGCAAGGCGCAGCGCGTGCTCGCCGAACTGCAGCCGTGGGACGATCAGCCGGCGCTGCTGCACGGCGCAGTGGCGGCCGGCGTGGCGGTGTATCGCGAGGCCGGCGTGGCGATGCTGGACACGCGCACCGTGTCCGAACTGGACAAGCGCGCCGACTACGCTGGGCAGCTGGTGCTGGCGCCACCCTCGGCCGCCGGCAGTCCGTGGCTGCGCCGCTTCCGCCATGCGCAACTCGGCTTCGCCTCGGGCTGGATGCGGCTGCGCGGCAACCGCCGCCGGCGCAACTACGACCGCGGCTTCGTGGTCTCCGACCATGCCGACTGGCCGGACCTGCTGCGCACCATCGACGAGACGGGCGCGCGGCGCGTGATTGCGACCCACGGCAACACCGACGCGATCATCCGCGCGCTCAACGAACGCGGTGTCGCCGCCGAGGCGTTCCGTACCGACTACGGTGGCGAGGAATGAAGCGCTTCGCCGCGCTGTACCGGCAACTGGACCAGAGCACCGCGACGCTGGACAAGCGCGCCGCGCTGGTGGCGTATTTCGAGCAGGCGCCGCCGGCCGACGCGGCCTGGGCGATCTGGCTGCTCAGCGGCGGCAAACTGCGGCGCATCGCCAACACCCGCGAACTGCGCGAATGGATCGCACAGGAAAGCGGCCTGCCCGGCTGGCTGGTGGACGACAGCTACGACCACGTCGGCGATCTCGCCGAGACCCTGACCCTGCTGCTCGACGATCCAGCGGAAACCCCGGACCCGGCACCGCTGCGCGACTGGATCGAGGAGCGCCTGCTGCCGGTGGCCGCACAGGACGACGCCGCACGCCGCGCCGCGGTGGTGGCGGGCTGGCGCAGCCTGGCCTTCGACGAGCGCCTGCTGTTCAACAAGCTGCTGACCGGCGCGCTGCGCGTGGGCGTCTCGCAGCGGCTGGTGCAGCAGGCGCTGGCGGCGATGTCGGGGATCGACATCGCACGCATCGCCCAGCGCATGCTCGGCGCCTGGTCGCCGACGCCGCAGGCGCTGGAGCAGTTGCTGTCCGACGAGGTGCTGCCCAGCGACCGCCAGCAGCCCTACCCGTTCTTCCTGGCCTCGCCGCTGGAAGCCGAGGCCGCCACGCTCGGTGCCCTCGACGATTGGCTGCTGGAATGGAAATGGGACGGCATCCGTCTGCAACTGATCCGCCGCGACGGCGAGGTGGCGCTGTGGTCGCGTGGCGAGGAACGCCTGGACGGGCGCTTCCCGGAGATCGAGGCGGCGGCGACGACGTTGCCGCGCGACGCGGTGATCGATGGCGAGCTGCTGGTCTGGCGCGAAGGCGAGCCCGCGCCGCTGCCGTTCACCGCGCTGCAGACCCGCATCCAGCGCCGCAAGCCCGGTGCAAAGACCCTGGCCGACACGCCGGCGCGGGTGCTCGCCTACGACCTGCTGGAACTGGACGGCCAGGACCTGCGCGAGCAGCCGCTGCAGCAGCGTCGCGCGCAACTGCAGGCCCTGCTGGAAGCGCACGCCGATCCGCGCCTGACCCTGTCGCCGCAGGTGCAGGCGACGACGTGGGAGCAGGCGGCAACGCTGCGCGAGGATGCGCGCGTGCGCGGCGTGGAAGGGCTGATGCTCAAGCGTGCGACGTCGCCCTACCAGTCCGGCCGCCGTCGCGGCGATTGGTGGAAATGGAAGGTGGCGCCGCTGACCATCGACGCGGTGCTGCTGTATGCGCAGGCCGGCCACGGCCGGCGCAGCACGCTGTACACCGACTACACCTTCGGCCTGTGGGATGGCGAGCAACTGGTGCCGGTGGCCAAGGCGTACTCCGGCCTGGACGACAGCGAGATCCTGGCGCTGGACCGCTGGATCCGCGCACACACCACCGAGCGCTTCGGCCCGGTGCGCGCGGTGACGCCGTATCACGTGTTCGAGCTCGGCTTCGAGGCGGTGAATCGCAGCAGCCGGCACAAGTCCGGCATCGCCGTGCGCTTCCCGCGCATCCTGCGCTGGCGCCACGACAAGCCGTTCGCCGAGGCCGACCGCTTGACCACGCTGCAGGCACTGGCGCGATGAGCGCAACCGCGGCGCGCCGGCGCCCGGCCGATGCGCCGCTGTACGCCTGGTTCGCGCAGCAGGGCTGGCAACCGCTGCCGTTCCAGCGCGCGTTGTGGGGACATTACCTGGACGGCGGCTCGGGGCTGCTGCACACGCCCACCGGCAGCGGCAAGACCTTGGCCGCGTTCGGCGGCCCGTTGCTGGAGGGCCTGCGTGCGCAGGCCGCGGCGCAGGCGGCCGCC
>NZ_AQOJ01000167.1:0-2798 GCF_000364685.1 Xanthomonas sp. SHU 166 | reverse complement strand
CCAGCGCCGCCTTGGCGGCGGCGTCGGCCTGCAGCGGGCGCGCCTCGATCAGCGCGGTCAGCACGGTCTGGTCGGCGCAGGCCGCGGTGCACTGCGCGGCCGAGCGCACCGCATGGCTCACCGGCACGCCGGCGTCCCACAACAGCGGGAACAGCCGTGCCAGCGCCGGTTCGCAGGCGGGATCGAGGTCGCCGAACACCAGCAGGTCGATGTCCGAGCGCGGGAACAGTTCGCCACGGCCATAGCCGCCGACCGCGAACAACGCCAGCCCGGCCTCGCGCGGCACGCAGCGGCTCCAGGCGTGGCGGATCAACTGGTCGAGCGCGCGCGCGCGCAGCGCCAGCAAGCGATCGATGTCGTCGCCCTGGTCGAAACGCTTGCTGAGCCGCGCATCGGTCTGCGCCAGCAGTTGCCGAACCGCAGCGGCCCAGCCGGCGTCGTCGACGCCGGCACCGGGCATGCCGGCATCGGCACCGGCCGGCAGCAGACTCACGGCTCGCCGAGGCCGCCGGGCGACAGGGTCAGGACCTCCACCCCATCCTCGGTGACGGCGACCATGTGCTCCCATTGCGCGGAGAGCTTGCGGTCCTTGGTCACCACAGTCCAGCCGTCCGGCAGCACGCGGGTGTAGCGCGTGCCCTCGTTGATCATCGGCTCGATGGTGAAGGTCATGCCCGGCTTCAGCACCAGGCCGTCGCCCGGCCGGCCGTAGTGCAGCACCTGCGGTTCGTCGTGGTAGACCTTGCCGATGCCGTGGCCGCAGTACTCGCGCACCACGCTGAAGCGCTCGCTCTCGGCGTACTGCTGGATGGCATGGCCGACGTCGCCGAGCGTGGCGCCCGGCTTCACCGCGCGGATGCCGCGCCACATCGCCTCGTAGGTGGCCTCGATCAGGCGCCGCGCCATCACCGACGGCGTGCCCGCGCAGTACATGCGGCTGGTGTCGCCATGCCAGCCGTCCTTGATAACGGTGACGTCGATGTTGACGATGTCGCCGTCCTTCAGCACCTTGCCCTCACTGGGGATGCCGTGGCAGATGACGTTGTTCACCGACGTGCACACGGTCTTCGGAAAGCCGCGATAGCCGACGTTGGCCGGCACCGCCCCCTGCACCTTGACGATATGGTCGTGGCAGATGCGGTCCAGCTCGGCGGTGGTGACGCCGGGCTTCACGTACGGGCCGATCAGGTCCAGTACCTCGGCGGCCAGGCGGCCGGCCACGCGCATCTTCTCGATGTCCTGCGGAGTTTTCAGATTGACGGTCATGGTCGTCATTATCGCTCATCCCGGCGCTGGCTGAACGCGCCGGGCGCGTTGCCGGGTTTTTGGCACGCCGGCGCGGTCGCCGCTGCCTTCATCGCACTGAACACGGCACCCTGTGGCGGTCATCCCATGTGAAAACTGGATAACGATCCATAAAAATGTGAACTGGCGCGCGTTTTGCACTAGCGGTGGCACCGGCGGTTGTCCGCCTTCACCGAAGAACCCTGCCATGTATCTCTTCCATCGCGTTCTCGCCTTCCTCGTGCTGTTCGCCGCCGGGACCGGCCTGGCCTGGGCCCAGTCCGACTCGCGCACCTTCAACGTCAAGATCCAGATCACCAGCGTCTGCGACATCCAGACCGCGCCCACCGACGTCGATTTCGGCAGCGTCAATTCCACCCAGACCGCGATCAACAGCACCGGCACCTTGAACGTGCGCTGCACCTCCGGCACCCCGTACAACATCGCGCTCAACGCCGGTTCCGGCTCCGGCGCCACGGTCACCACCCGCACCATGGGCAGTGCCGACGCCAGCAATACCGCACGCGTGCCGTACGCGCTGTACCGCAATGCCGCGCGCACCCAGAACTGGGGCTCGACCATCGGCACCGACACCCAGGCCGGCACCGGCAATGGTGCAGTGCAACCGATCACCGTCTACGGCCAGGTCGCCAGCACCAACTACCCTGCCGGTTCGTACAGCGACGTCGTCACCGCCACCGTCACCTGGTAACCGGAGCCGCCTGCATGCGTTCGCGACTGCCTTCCTTCCTGCGCCTGCCGGCGCTCGCCGCGCTGTGGCTGGCGGCGGCCGGCGCGGCTGTCGCGGCGAGCCTGCAGGTGGCACCGACCTCGGTGTCGCTGCGCGCCGAGGAGACCGCGCAGGGCGTCTGGCTGAGCAACAGCGGCGACGTGCCGCTGCGTGCGCAGGTGCGCGTGTTCCGCTGGCAGCAACGAGACGGCGAGGATGTGCTCGATCCCAGCGACCGCATCGCGCTCAGTCCGCCGATGCTGCAACTGGCGCCGCACTCGCGGCAGTTGGTCCGGGTGATCCGTCTGGATCCCGCGCCCACCGCGGGCGAGGATGCCTATCGCATCCTGGTCGACGAATTGCCCAGCCAGGATGCCGGCGCCAGCGCCAGCGCGGGGCTGCAGTTCGTGCTGCGCTATTCGGTGCCCGTGTTCCTGCAGCCAGCCGTGGCCACCGCGCCGGCGTTGCATGCGCGGCTGGTCCGCGACGGCGCGGGGGCGGCGCTGGAAGTGCGCAATGAGGGCAACGGCCACGCGCAGCTGGTGGACCTGCACTTCGTCGCCGGCGACGGCCGCCGCAGCGCCATCGCCGAGGGCCTGGCCGGCTACGTGCTGCCGGGACAACGCAAGCGCTGGCCGCTGACGGCGGCGCTGGCGCAGACCCAGGGAACGTTCGAGGCAAGGATCAATGGCGAGTCGCGCGCGCAGTCGCTGGTCGTGGACACCGCGGCGCCCTGAACTGCTGCTGGCGCTGTGGGCCGGCAGCGCCGCGCTCGCCGTCGCCC
>NZ_AQOJ01000166.1:0-6164 GCF_000364685.1 Xanthomonas sp. SHU 166 | reverse complement strand
GGCGGCCCCCGCGGCCGCGCCGGCCGCTGCCGCCACCGCACAAACGCTGCGCCCGATCAGCACCCCGGCGCCGCGCTATCCGCCCGAAGCGCTGCGCTCGGGCACCGCAGGCGAAGTGCTGGTGGAGATCACCGTCGGCACCGACGGCGCGGTCACCAATGCCCGCGTGCTGCGCTCCACGCCGCCGCGGGTGTTCGACCGCGAGGCGTTGAACGCCACCAAGCGCTGGCGCTTCGAACCGGTCGGCGCGCCGGTGACCACCCGCCGCACGCTGGCGTTCAATCCCGGCGGCTGAGCCCATCAATGACACCTGCGTGCCCGGCAGCGGCCGGGCGCGCAGAGAACGCTCAGGCGCAACACCGCGCCGACCGCAACACTTAGACCAGCGCGATCAGGACGTCGGTGTCATGCCAGCACTACTGCGCGCGGAGACGCCGAAGCGCCCCTTGCGCCAGGCCATCCAGGTCGCGACCGCCCCCACCACCGTGCACACCAGCAAGCCGGGCAGCGAGGCCTCCGGACCGAACGCGCCACCGCTCAACCATTCCGGCACCCCGGCCTGCGCCGTGCTGCGCGCGATCGCCGGCCCCATGTCGGTCCCCGATACCGCCGCGCCGAACAGATAACCCTGGGTGAAGTTCCAGGCCGCATGCACGCCGATGGAGACCCAGAGCCGGCCGCTGAGCACATAGAACGCGCCCAGCATGATGCCCGCCTCCACCGCGATGCACAACGCGGCGAACACGCTCGCGTTCGGATTGCCGAGGTGGGCCAGGCCGAACAGCAGCGCCGACAGTGCGAACGCCAACCATGGCCCGAACGCGCGCCACAGCAGCCGCAACAGGATCGCGCGCAACATCAGCTCTTCCACCACGCCGGCCTGCAACGCCTTCCCGAGCGGCGCCCACAGCGGCGCCGGCCCGGTCCAGCGGATCGTGTAGACGCCGAACGCCGCCATGATCGCCATCACCGCCGCGAACATGGCCGCCCCCAACAGCAGCCCCACGCCCAACTGCAAGGGCGCGGCGCGCCAGGCGAGTTCCGCCGGCCAGCGCCGCTCGCCCAGGCGCACCGCGATTGCGTAGAACACGGCGGCCGTCAGCGCCGTCGCATACGACGCGAGCCGATCCGCGCCCGGCGGAAGCAGCCTGGCGCACAGCAGCGGCACCGCCGTCGCCACGACGATCATCAGCGCCAGCAACGCGATCGCCCAGAGCAGCGCCCGCAGCCAGCGCACCCTTCCCGGCTGCAGGATGCGCGCCTCGCCCAGCACCAGCAGGCGCCTGGCGCCGGCCGCCGTCGTTGCTGGGACATCGTGTGGATCTGGAGACATGCGAAGGCTCACTGCAAGGAAGCATCGGCAGGACGGACAACGCCGCTGCGCGCAGCGAGTGTGCATCACGATCGCGTTTCCTGCGCGGCCCCACGACGACGGGCGTGCAGCGCGCGGACCCGGCCCGCGCGCTGCCTCCTGCTCAGCTGGAGATCGCCAACTGTTCCTGCCGGTAGCGGCGCACCGCCGCCAGCCACAGCACCGCGGCCAGGCCGAATCCGGTGAGCAGGTATACCGTCCAGATCTGCGGATCGATCGTTTCGCGGCGGATGATCTTCATCAGCATCTGGTTCTGCGCCAGGAACGGCACCGCGAACTGCCACAGCGTGGTCTTGAGCGGATACACCATCAACGCATAGCCCGGCAGCATCGGCAGCAGCATCAGCCAGGTCATGTGGCTCTGCGCTTCCTTCATGCTCTTGGCCGCGGCCGCCAGATAGGTCAGCAGCGAGGTGCCGATGAACAGCATCGGCAGCAGCACGAACAGCATCTGCAGCATCGCCACGAAGCTGACGTTGAGCTGGCGGCCGATGCCGCTGGCCACCTGCGCGCTGAGCTTGAACGCGAGCAGGGTCAGCAGCAGCGACACCAGGCCGACCACGCAGGCGGCGGTGATCTTGCCGCTGACGATGGCGCTGCGCGAGGCCGGCGTGGCCAGCAGCGGCTCCAGCGATTGCCGCTCGCGTTCGCCGGCGGTGGCGTCGAGGATCAGGTACGCGCCGCCGATGAACGAGGTGATGGTCAGCAGCACCGGCAACAGCATCGCCAGCAACGCGCCACGCTTGGCCTCGGGCGTGGCCAGGTCCTGCAGTGCCACATCCAGCGGCCGCGACACCTGCGAATCGATGCCGCGCGCCAGCAGGCGCAAGGCACCGACCTGCTGGCCGTACATGCCCAGCGCGGCCTGCACCCGCTGGGTCGGGATGTCGGCATCGCGGCGGGTGCTGTCCTTGATGATCTCCACCAGCGCCGGGCGCCCTTCGTGCCAGGCGTTGGCGTAGTCCTCGTCGATCTTCAGCGCAAGATCCACGTCCTGGCTGCGGATCGCCCCGGTCAGGTCCTTCGGCGGCGCGACCGCGTTCAAGCCCTGCGCGGCGAGGAAGGCCACCAGGTTCGGCGCACGTTCGCGGCCGATCACCGGAATGTCCAGCGGCTTGTCGATCTGGGTGCGCACGCGGCTCTCGGCCAGCGCGCCCATGCCCAGGATCAGCGCCGGGTACAGCAGCGGGCCCAGCAGCAGCGCCAGCGCCAGGGTGCGGCGATCGCGCGAGAGGTCGCGCAATTCCTTGCGCATCACGGTGAATACAGTACGGAGCAGGCTCATGCGTGCAGTCCCTCGTCGCTGCCGATCGCCTTGACGAAGGCGTCTTCCAGATTGGGTTCGCCGGTGAGGGCGCGCAGTTCATCGGCGGTACCGGCGGCCACCACCGTGCCCTTGGCGATGATGACGATGCGATCGCACAGCGCCGCCACCTCCTGCATGATGTGGCTGGAGAAGATCACGCAACGCCCTTCCTCGCGCAGCTCGCGCAGGAAGCCGCGCAATGCGCGCGTGGTCATCACGTCCAGGCCGTTGGTGGGTTCGTCCAGGATCACGTTGCGCGGGTCGTGGACCAGCGCGCGGGCGATCGCGGTCTTGGTGCGCTGGCCCTGGCTGAAGCCTTCGGTCTGGCGGTCGAGGATGTCGTCCATGTCCAGCGCCTTCGACAGCAACCGGGTGCGCTCGGCGATGCGTGCCGCCGACAGCCCGTGCAGTTCGCCGAAGTAGGCGATGTTCTCGCGCGCGGTCAACCGCTTGTACACCCCACGCGCATCCGGCAGCACGCCCAGCGCGCGCCGCACCGCCATTGGATCCTGACCCACGTCGACGCCGTCCACGCGCACCTGGCCCTGGTCCGGCGCCATCAGCGTGTACAGCATGCGCAAGGTGGTGGTCTTGCCGGCGCCATTGGGACCGAGCAGGCCGGTGATCTGGCCGTCGGCAGCCTGGAAGCTGACCCCTTGCACCGCCTGCACGGTGCCGGCACGGGTCTTGAATGCCTTGTGCAGATTGTCGGCGACGATCATGCCTGCCCCTCCCTGTCGAACGCTGCGCAGCTCATGGTTCCCATCCGTTGAATGAAGTGAAGGCCGGCACGCCGCTCATCGCGTCCAGGCAGGTGGCATCGAGGTGCTTGGCATCGGCGGTCTCGAAGAACTGGCCGAGCAGCTTGGGCATGCAACCCAGGGTCATGGTGCCGTGGCCCTGGCCGCGCACCACCAGGTGGCGGCCGTTGGGCAGGCCCTTGAGTACGCGCTCGGCATAGCGTGGCGGGGTCACCGGATCCAGCTGGCCGGAGGTCAGCAGCACCGGCAAGGTCGAGGTGAACGGCGCGGTGAAGTCGGCCGGCCGGGTGCCGGTGGGCCACACCGGGCAGGCCGCGAAGAACATCTGCGCCACTTCCGGACCGAGCAGCGTGTCGTGCGTCTGCGGGGCGCGATAGCGGTCGGCGTCCTCGGCGCAGATCACCGACCACTGCATGCCGCGATTCATCTGCCCGTCCAGTTGCCCGCCCATCATCTTTGCCAGCGACATCAGCGGCCCGTAGCGGCCGTTGGCCGCTTCGTCCAGCACCAGCGGCAGCAGCGACGCGGTCTGCGGCGCGTAGGAGAACGAGAACGCCAGGCTGGTGACGGTGTCGGCGGTGACCCGGTCGTGGCGGCTCTGGCCGCTGGCCGGATCGCGGTAGTCCACCTCCACCGGCGCCTGCCGCAGCCGCTCCACCACCGCGCGCAACTGCGTGCGGGTATCGGTGGGAAAGCGCTTGGCGCAAGCCGGATCGGCCTTGCACTGCTCGGCCTGCAGGGCGATCGCATCCTCGAAGGTAGTGGCGAACTCGCCGCCGACCACCAGGTCGTTCGGCGCCACGCCATCGATAACCACGCTGCGCACGTGCGGCGCGTAGCGCCGCGCGTACTGCTGGGCGACGCGGGTGCCGTAGGAGCCGCCGATCAGGTTGATCTTGTCCACGCCCAGCGCGGCGCGCACCGCATCCAGATCGCCGATCGCCTGGGTGGTGGTGTAGTAGCGCGGATCGGCGCGGCCCTGCAGCGACTGCGCGCAGCGGCGGGCGTAGTCGACCAGTTCGGCGGCGGTGGGCGCGCGCGCCGGATCGGCCAGCGGCATCTCCTTGCCGTCCGGTCCCAGGCAGCTCAGCGGATTGGACTGGCCGGTGCCGCGCTGGTCGATCAGGAACACGTCGCGGCGCTTGCGGGTCTCGCGCAGCGCCATGTCGACGATGCTGGCGACCTGGGTAGCGGCCTGGCCGGGACCGCCGGCGAGGAAGAACACCGGATCCGGGTCGCTGCCGCCCTCGCCGGTGACCGGCAGCCAGGCGATGTTGAGTTCGATCTTGCGGCCGTTCGGCGCCGCCGGATTCTCCGCCACCGCCATCCGCGTGCACTGCGCCGCGACATTATTGGACGCCACCGGATTGGTCAGCGTGCACGGATGGAAGCGCAGCGCGCCGTAGCTGCGTTCGGACGTCTGCGGCGTCGGTGCCTGGGCCGCCTGGCAGGCGGCGAGCAACAGGGTGGCCGCCGCGATGGCGAACGGCCGGGAGGGGTGTCGCATGGTTCGCATCCTTGAGTTCATGGCTTGCAGAATGCCATGCCGGAACATGGCGTCGTCGGTGCCCGATGGGGCATGGAACGGAGTGCGCGCTTACTCGCCCTCATCGAACAGGAACACCTGCTCGATGCTGTGCGCGAACAGCCGCGCGATACGGAACGCCAGCGGCAGGCTCGGATCGTACTTGCCGGTCTCCAGCGCATTGATGGTCTGTCGCGACACGCCCAGCCGCTCGCCCAGTTCGCCCTGCGACCAGCCGTGCGCCTCGCGCAGTTCGCGGATCCGGCTGTTCATTGGTAGCGGCGCGCGTTCGCGACCTTGACCACCCCATAGGTCATGCACAGCGCGGGAAACACCCACAGCATCGCGCTCGAGGCCGGCACCGCGATGACCTGCGCCGCCTGCAGGAAGCCGGCGGCCATGTAGACGCCACAGGTCAGCCCGGCGGCGATGGCGATGGACTCCAGCTCGATGCGCCGCTGCAGTTCGTCGGAGTCGCGCACGAAACGCGCCACCGCGCGGATCACCAGCGCCAACGTCAAAGCCGGCAGCAGTGCGACCACCACGCGCAGCCAGTGCGCGTCGACGCTGTCGAGCAGGCGCTTCCAGAACAGCATCACCACCACGTAGGCGCCCATCGGCGGGAAGAACTCGCGGTAGTAGCGCCGCGCCAGCGCCCGCGGCGCGCTGTCGGCCAGGCTGCCCCGCGACCACCACAGCAGCAGCGCCATGAACAGGCCGCCGATGCCGACGCCCATGCACACCCCGCGCAGATAGTCGCTGCCGCCGAGCGGCAGCCAGGCCCCGGCCGCCAGCAGCGCCAGACTCACGCACAGCACCACGATCGCGTTGCGCCTGCAGTTGCCCATCATCTGTCCCCGATACTCAGCCGATCCCCGATCCGGCACCCTCGCGGCTGCCGCGTATGCCGTGCCGACCTTTCCCCTGTCAAGCACGCTTGACAGGAGAATGCGCGCAGCGGGAACGCCTGTCAAGCGTCCTTTACAGACAGAATGGAGGCACCGCCGGGCTAGCCGGCTTCCGGTGTCGGACGACACTCATCCCCTTCGGGGTGTCTTCTCCCCAGAGAGAAGAGAGACGTCACAGCCCCTCTCCTGCCGGGAGAGGGGCTGGGGTGAGGGTAAGGGCGCGAAGCTCCACGCTGACCCATGCATGCGAGGCTGCGACCGTACCCTCATCCGCCCCTTCGGGGCACCTTCT
>NZ_AQOJ01000165.1:0-9232 GCF_000364685.1 Xanthomonas sp. SHU 166 | reverse complement strand
GCCGCCAGCGGCACGCGCGGCGGCAGCCCGCGCACGGCCTCGGCGATGGCGCGGATGTGCGCCGGGGTGGTGCCGCAGCAGCCGCCGACCAGGTTCAGCAGCCCGGACTCGGCGAACTCGCGCAGCGTCGCCGCCATCTCCTCGGGGGTCTCGTCATATTCGCCGAAGGCGTTGGGCAGGCCGGCGTTGGGATGCGCGCTGACGTAGCCGTCGGCGATCCGCGCCAGGGTCTCCACGTGCGGCCGCAGGTCCTTGGCGCCGAGCGCGCAGTTCAGCCCCACCGACAGCGGCCGCCCGTGCGCGACCGAGGCGTAGAACGCCTCGGCGGTCTGCCCGGACAGGGTGCGGCCGGAGGCGTCGGTGATGGTGCCGGAGATCATCACCGGCAGGCGCCCGCCGCGCGCGTCGAACACTTCCTCGATCGCGTACAGCGCGGCCTTGGCGTTGAGCGTGTCGAAGATGGTCTCCACCATCAGCGTGTCGGCGCCGCCGTCGATCAGGCCGTCGATGGCCTCGCGGTAGGTGGCGCGCAGTTCGTCGAAGCTGGTGTTGCGGAAGCCGGGGTCGTTGACGTCCGGGCTGATCGAGGCGGTGCGGCTGGTCGGGCCGAGCACGCCGATCACGAACCGCGGCTTGTCCGGCGTCAGCGCTTCGACCGCGTCGCAGCAGGCGCGCGCGACCTGCGCGCCGGCCTTGTTGAGTTCGTAGACCAGGTGTTGCAGGTGGTAGTCGGCCTGGCTGATCGACGTCGCGTTGAAGGTATTGGTCTCGAGCAGGTCGGCGCCGGCATCGAGGTAGGCGCGGTGGATCTCGGCAATCACCTCCGGCCGGGTCAGCAGCAACAGGTCGTTGTTGCCCTTCAGGTCGTGGCCCTGCGGCGCGTGGTCGCAGCCAGGGCCGTGCACGTGCCCGGCCTGCGCGTCGTAGCCCTCGGCGAAGCGCTCGCCGCGATAGTCGGCCTCCTGCAGCCCATGGCGCTGGATCATCGTGCCCATCGCCCCATCGATGATCAGGATGCGCTGGGACAAGGCCTGCAGCAGCGCTTCGGCGCGCTGCGGGTGGAGCCATTGGAAGGCAGAGAGTGGGGAATGGGGAATGGGGAATGGGGGAGGAGCGACGGCGCTCATGCGACATCTCCTGCGGCCGCCTTGGCCTTGGCGGTTGCTTTTTCGATTCCCGATTCCCCACTCCCGATTCCCGGCTTCCCCGCAATCAACGAAATCACTTCGAAGTGCGGCGGGCGCTTCTCGCGGGTCACGGTTTCCAGGCTGGAGACTTCGAGCCCGGCCTTGCCGACGAACTTGCGCAGTTCCTTGGCCGAAAAGCCGAGGTTGACGTGGCCGTAGGCCTGCACCGCGGCCTTGTGCTCGTGGCGCGCCAGGCTGCACAGCAGCAAGCGGCCGCCCGGGCGCAGCACCCGCGCCGATTCGCAGACCGCCTGCGCCGGCTTGGTCGCATAGGTCAGGGCATGCATCATCACCACCAGGTCGAAGCTGGCATCGGTGAAGGGCAGGGCATGCATGTCGCCCTCCCGCACCTCCACGTTGCCGAGCCGGCGCAGGCGTTCGCTGGCCGCGGCCACCACCCGTGCGCTGGTGTCGATGCAGACGTAGCGGCGTGCGTGCGGCGCCACCAGTTCGGCCAGCACGCCGTCGCCGGAGGCGATGTCGAGTACATCGCCGGTCTCCAGCAGCGGCAGGGCGGTGCGTGCCAGCGCTTCCCAGGTGCGGCCGGGCGAATAGTGGCGCTCCATGTCGCCGGCCACCGAGTCGGCCCAGTTCTGGTCGGCGGCGCGGTTGGCCAGCACCGCGGCCACGCGCTCGGCGTCCTGGCGCAGCAACGGGTCGTCGCTGCCGGTGCTCAGCGCCAGCCACAGCGCGCGCTGGGCCGGGTCCAGCAGGGTCTCGTCGAAGCGATAATAGGCCGACACGCCGGCGCGGCGGTCGCGCACCAGCCCGGCCTCCTTGAGCTTGGCCAGGTGGGTCGAGACCCGCGGCTGCGCCAGGCGGGTGATGGCCGACAACTCGGCCACGGTCAGCTCCTCCTGTTCCAGCAGTGCCAGCAGGCGCACGCGGGTGGCGTCGGCGAAGACCTTCAGCCGGGACGACCAGTCCTCAAGATCCATAAATATCTTCCTATCGCGATATAGAGATATTTTGGTCCGGGCGGCGGTTCCGGTCAAGTTGCACACGCCGGCGTATGGTCGGCACGGCTACAATGGCCGGACCAATATGCCCGGGAGGGGTTCGACGTGGATTTCAGCTTTACCGAAGAGCAATTGATGATCCAGGACGTGGCGCGGCGCATCGCCCAGGAGCGCATCGCCCCCAGCGCCGAGCACCATGACCGTGCCGGCGAATTCCCGCTGGAGAACATCCGCCTGCTGGGCGAGAACGGGCTGATGGGCATCGAGGTGCCGGAAGAGTACGGCGGCGCCGGCATGGACCCGATCGCCTATGTGCTGGCGATGGTCGAGATCGCCGCTGGCGATGCGGCGCATTCGACCATCATGTCGGTCAACAACTCGCTGTTCTGCGCCGGCATCCTCAAGAACGGCAACGAGGAACAGAAGCAGAAGTATGTGCGCGCCATCGCCGAAGGTCGCGAGATCGGCGCCTTCGCGCTGACCGAGCCGCAGTCCGGCTCCGACGCCACCGCGATGCGGTGCCGCGCGGTGCGCCAGGACGACGGCAGCTTCGTCATCAACGGCAAGAAGAGCTGGATCACCTCCGGCCCGGTCGCCAAGTACATCGTGCTGTTCGCGATGAGCGAGCCGGACAAGGGCGCGCGCGGCATCACCGCCTTCGTGGTCGACACCGACAAGCCCGGCTTCCACCGCGGCAAGACCGAGCCCAAGCTGGGCATCCGTGCCTCGGCCACCTGCGAGATCGAGTTCCAGGACTACGTGGCCAGCGCCGACGAGGTGCTGGGCACGCCGGGCGAGGGCTTCAAGATCGCGATGAGCGTGCTCGACGCCGGCCGCATCGGCATCGCCTCGCAGGCGATCGGCCTGGCCCGCGCCGCCTACGAAGCCACCCTGGAGTACGTGAAGGAGCGCAAGGCGTTCGGTTCGCCGATCGGCGCGTTCCAGATGACCCAGGCCAAGATCGCCGACATGAAGTGCAAGCTGGACGCGGCGCTGCTGCTGACCTTGCGCGCGGCCTGGCTGAAGGGGCAGGGCCAGCGCTTCACCACCGAGGCCTCGGTAGCCAAGCTGACCGCCTCCGAGGCGGCGATGTGGATCACCCACCAGGCGGTGCAGATCCACGGCGGCATGGGCTATTCCAAGGAGATGCCGCTGGAGCGTTACTTCCGCGATGCCAAGATCACCGAGATCTACGAAGGCACCAGCGAGATCCAGCGCCTGGTGATCGCCCGCAACGAGACGGGGTTGCGGTGAGGCCGGGATTCGGGAGTCGGGATTGGGGATTGGCCGGTTCCCGAATCGGTTGAGGCATCAGGAGAAGCGGCCGCAAGGCCGCTTTTTCTTTTTGTGGAAAAGGGATGAGTGAGGTTCGGGCTGCAACGCGTCGGGACTGAAGTCCCTCCCACAAGGAGCGCTCAGCCTTCAAGGAGCGCTCCGCCTGCATGGGGTGTTGGGTCGCGCTTCCCGACCAGATTCCCGGACAACAAAAAGCGGCCTTGCGGCCGCTCTTTGTTTGCCTCTACAAGGCGGAAGGATCAAGTCCGAGAGGAGGATTCACGAATCCCCACTCCCGAATCCCTGGCTTTTCAGCAGCCGAATGGCTGCTCATCCCGGCGCCTCAGCGATCCGGCTGATGCCGCGCCAGGCCGGCTTCCTGCATCTGCATGAACTCCTTCGACGGCTCGTCCAGCTTGTCGCCGAGCATGCGCCGAACCATCACGAAGAACAGCGGGATGAACAGCACGCCCAGTACGGTGGCGAACAGCATGCCGCCGATCACGCCGGTACCGATGGCGTGGCGGGCGTTGGCGCCGGCGCCGGTGGAGATCGCCATCGGCAGCACGCCGAGGATGAAGGCGAACGAGGTCATCAGGATCGGGCGGAAACGCAGGTGCGCCGCCTCGGCCGCGGCCTCGCGCAGGGTCTTGCCCATCGCCCGCTGCTCCACCGCGAACTCGACGATCAGGATCGCGTTCTTGGCGGCCAGGCCGATCACCGTGATCAGGCCGATCTTGAAGTAGATGTCGTTGGGCAGGCCACGCAGCAGCGAGAACGCCACCGCGCCGAGCACGCCGATCGGCACCACCAGCAGCACCGACACCGGGATCGACCAGCTTTCGTACAGCGCCGCCAGGCACAGGAACACCACCACGATCGACAGCACCAGCAGCAGCGTGGCGGTGTTGCCGGCGATGATTTCCTGGTACGACATGCCGCTCCAGTCGAAGCCGAAGCCCGGCGGCAGGTCGTTGTTGACGATGTCCTCCATCGCGCTCATCGCCTGGCCGGAACTGCCGCCCGGCGCCGGGTTGCCGACGATGTTGATCGCCGAGTAGCCGTTGTAGCGGCTCAGCGACGGCGAGCTGTAGATCCAGTCCGAGCTCACCACCGTGCTCAGCGGAATCATCTGCGGCAGGCCGCTGCTATCGGAGGCGGTGCTGCTGGGCACGTAGAAGTTGCGCAGCGACTCCGGACCGGTGCGGAACGGCGCGTCGGCCTGCATGTTGACGCGCTTGATGCGGCCTTCGTAGAAGAAGTCGTTGACGTACACCGGCGCCAGCATCAGCTGGATCGACTGGTAGATGTCGTTGACCGACAGGCCCATCGACTGCGCCTGCACGCGGTCCACCTTCAACTGCAGCTGCGGCGAGTTCTCCAGGCCGTTCGGACGCACGCCGGCCAGGGTGTCCTGGCGCTGCGCGGCCTTGCCGAGCACGATGTTGCGTGCCTGCAGCAGGGCTTCCTCGCCCTGGCCGCTGCGGTCCTGCAGCCACATGTCGAAGCCGCCGAACTGGCCCAGGCCGTTCACCGTGGGCAGGTTGACCACGAAGATCTGCGCGTCCTTGATGCCGTAGAACATCCCGTTCAACTGCTGGATCAGGTCGCCGGCGGCGATGTCGCGCTCGTCCCAGGGCTTGAGCCGGATGAAGCCCATGCCCACGTTCTCGCCGCGGCCCAGGAAGCTGAAGCCGGCCACCTGCAGCATGCCTTCGACCGCCTTCTGCTGCTGCAGCACGCCGCGCATCTGCGCGAACACCTCGTTGGTGCGGGTCTTGGTCGCACCCGGCGGCAGCTGCACGATCGCCAGCGCGAAGCCCTGGTCCTCTTCCGGCAGGAAGCTGCCCGGCATGCGCGTGAACAGGAAGCCGCACAGCACCACCAGCAGGGCGAACACCGCCATCCAGCGCGGCGCGCGGCGGATGGTGTTGCCCACCGCGCCGACGTAGCGGTGCGCCAGCTTGTCGTAGTACTTGTTGAAGGTGCGGTAGACCCAGTTCGGGTTGTCGTTGTGGGTGGGCTTGAGGAATGCCGCACACAGCGCCGGGGTGAAGCTCAGCGCCAGGAAGGCGGAGAACGCCATCGACATGGCAATGGTGATCGCGAACTGCTTGTAGATCGCGCCGGCCGCGCCGGGCTGCATCGCCGACGGAATGAACACCGCCGCCAGCACCACGGTGATGGCCACCACCGCGCCGGTGATCTGGGTCATCGCCTTGTGCGTGGCCGCCTTCGGCGCCAGGTGCTCCTCGGACATGATGCGTTCGACGTTCTCGATCACCACGATCGCGTCGTCGACCACGATGCCGATCGCCAGCACCATCGCGAACAGGGTCAGCTGGTTGATGGTGAAGCCGATCGCCCACATGCCCAGGAAGGTGCCCAGCAGCGCCACCGGGATGACCAGGGTGGGGATGATGGTGGCGCGGAAGTTCTGCAGGAAAACCAGCATCACCAGGAACACCAGCACGATCGCCTCGGCCAGGGTCTTGACCACTTCCTCGATCGAGATCTTGACGAAGGTGGTGCTTTCGTACGGCGTGAACCAGGTGACGCCCTGCGGGAAGCTGGGCTGCAGCTCGTCCATCTTGGCCTTGACCGCCTCGGACACGCTCAGCGCATTGGCGCCCGGCAGCAGCTGGATGGCGAAGGCGCCGGTCGGCTTGCCGTTGTACTGGGTATCGAAGCCGAAGTTGGTCGGGCCGAACGCGACCCGGGCGACGTCCTTCAGCCGCACCACGGTGCCGTTGCCGTCGGCGCGCAGGATGATGTTCTCGAACTGCTCGGGCGAGGTGAAGCGGCCCTCGGCGCTGACCGTGGCGGTGAACGACTGGCCCTGCGGCGCAGGATCCGAACCGAGCGAGCCGGCGGCGAACTGCACGTTCTGCGCGCGGATCGCGTTGTACACGTCGCTGGCGGACATGTGGTAACCCTGCAGCTTCTCCGGGTTCAACCAGATGTCCATGGCGTACTCGGCACCGAACTGCTGGGTGCTGCCGACGCCGGGCACGCGCGAGATCTGTTCCAGCACCCGCGACCCGACGATGTCGTTGAGCGCGTCGCGGTCGATCGACGGGTTGTCCGAACGCAGCGCGATCACGCTGAGGAAGCCGGCGTTGGCCTTGGCCACCACCACGCCCTGCGCGGTCACTTCAGAGGGCAGACGCGGGGTCGCCAGCGACACCTTGTTCTGCACCTGCACCTGGGCGATGTCCGGGTCGGTGCCGGTCTCGAAGGTCAGGGTGATGGTGGCGCTGCCGCTGGAGGACGACGACGAGCTGAAGTACAGCAGGTGGTCGATGCCGGTCAGCTGCTGCTCGATGACCTGGGTAACCGAGCGTTCGGTGGTGCTGGCGCTGGCGCCGGGATAGGTGGCGTTGACGGTGACCTGGGGTGGGGCGATCGAGGGATACGACTCGACGCCGAGATTGAGGATGGCGATCACGCCGCTGAGCGAGATCAGGATCGCCACCACCCAGGCGAAGACCGGGTGTTCGATGAAGAACTTAGGCATGGGGGGAGTCCGTTACTGCTTCGGCTGGTCGGAAGGCGAGGCGGCGTTCGGCGCATCGCCGTGCGCTGCGCCCTGCGCCGGGGCGGCGCCCTTGGCCGGCGCCGCGGCGCCCTGGGCACCCTGGCCGGGCGCTGCGCCGGCACCCGGGCCCTGGCCCTGGGCGGCGGCATTCGGATCCCAGGGCTTGGCCACGGCCGGTGCGCCTTCCTTGACCTTGGGCAGGCCGCTGACCACGACCTGGTCGCCGTTCTGCAGGCCGCCGCTGACGATCCACTTGTCGCCCTGCTGGCCGACCGTGGTCAGGTCCTTGCGTACCACCTTGCTGTCCTTGCCGACGACCAGCGCATAGGCGCCCTTGGCGTCGCGCAGCACGGCCGCCTGCGGGATCAGGTACACGTCCTTGCGCTGGCCCAGGTTGGCCGAGAAGCTGACGAAGGCGCCGGGCAGCAGCACCCGGTCCGGATTGGGCAGCAGCGCGCGCAGCGTCACCGAGCCGGTGCTCGGGTCGACCGCCGCGCCGGAGAAGTCCAGGGTGCCGGCATGCGCATAGGTGCTGCCGTCGCCGAGCTTGATCTGCACGGTGGACTTGTCCTCGGCGTTGAGGGCGACGTTGCCTTCGGTCTGCGCCTGGCGCAGCTGCGCCAGCTCGTCGGAACTCATCGAGAAGTTGACGTACAGCGGGTCCAGCTGGTCGATCGTGGTCAGCAGCGTGCTGTCGCCCTGGCCGACCAGCGCGCCCTCGGTGACCTGCTGCTTGCCGGCGCGGCCGGCGATCGGCGCAGTGACGGTGGCGTAGCCGAGGTTGATGCGCGCGGTTTCCACCGCCGCACGGGCCTGCTGCACCGACGCGGCGGAGCTGCGTTCGGTGGCCTCGGCATTGTCCAGGTCGGACTTGGACACGTAGGCCTGCGGCGCCAGGCTGCGCGCGCGGGCGGCGGCGGCCTTGGCGTTGGCGTAGGTGGCTTCGGCCGCGGCCAGCTGGCCCTGCGCCGAGGCCAGGGTCGCACGCAGCGGCGCCGGGTCGATCTGGAACAGCGGCTGGCCTTCCTTGACGTCGGTGCCTTCGGTGTACAGGCGCTTTTCCAGCACGCCGGGCACGCGGGCGCGCACGTCGGCGCTGCGGAACGCGGACAGGCGGCCGACCAGTTCGCGCTCAAGCGGCACGGTCTGCGGCTGCGCCTGCAGCACGCCCACTTCCGGCGGCGGCATGGCCTGCTGCTGCTCCTGTTTCTTGCAGGACGCCAACACCACCACGACGGCGCAGGCCAGGGCGAGAGAACGCAACGGGGAGGTCATCGGGTGGTACTCCGGTCTGGTTTTGTAGAAGGAAGGAAAGGGGCGGCGGCGAACGCGCGCAAGAAGCCGTCCACGGCGAACTCGGCCCAGGCGCGCTGCGCGGCGGCGTCGCCGCGATGCGCGCTGTGAAAGCGCTGACGCTCGAAATCCATGCCGACGATCATGCTCAACAGCAGCTCGGCCATGAAGTGCGGATCGTCATGCCGGAGCTGGCCGCGCGCCATGGCGCCGCGCAGGCGCTCGCTCAGGCGCTGCATCAGCGCGCCTGCGCTGTCGCGGAACATGGCGCGCGCTTCTTCGGGGAAGTGCCGCGACTCGGCGGCGATCAGCTGGCAACTCTGCAGCACACGCGGTTCCGACAGCTGTTCCAGGTACTCGCAGGCGAAACGCAGCAGGCTGCCGCGCAGGTCGTCCTGCACCGGCTCCAGGTGCGCGGTGGCCAGGTCCAGGTGATCCTGCATCGCCCGCCGCAGCAGGCCCTGCTTGCTGCGGTAGCGGCTGTACAGGGTCTGCTTGGAGCAGCCGGCACGTGCCGCCACTGCATCCATGCTCAGGCCCATGCCTTCCTCGGCCAGCAATTCGCGCACGGCAGCGTACACGCGCTGGTCGCGCGCCTGGCGCTGTGCGGCGGAGGCGAGGGGAGTGCTCATCGATTGTGGACTATACCGTCCAGTTTAGAATTAGAACAGCCTTGACACAGGGGTGTTCTTGCTGACAACAGCGTGGCCGGCAAAGCATGGTGACCGCCGCGTGATGATGGTGTTGCGGTCGCTTTGCGCGATCTGGCGCGTCGCCGCGGCCGCTCCATTGGTTTGCGATGCAGCAAGGTAGTTGAACGGAGCACCGGTACAATTCCGGCTTTCCCATCGAGCATCGTTGCTGCTCTCCGTCATGAAACCCAAACACGCCGCTTCCCGTTCCAAATCTTCGGCCGCCACCCGCACCTCCGCGACCCCGTCCGCCACCAAGCCGGCCAAGGCGCCTGCCAAGACCAAGGC
>NZ_AQOJ01000164.1:0-2253 GCF_000364685.1 Xanthomonas sp. SHU 166 | reverse complement strand
GGCCGCCGCGCCCGGCCTGCAGGCCGATGCCCTGCCCATGCAGTGGCGCTGCGGCGAAGAACGGGTGCAGGCCGCCGCCGATCCGGCGCGCGAGCGCCTGGCCCTGCAGGTGCGCGGCACCCGCCTGGACATGCAGCGCACCGATGCCGGCGGCGCCACCGGCGCGCGGTACACCGACGCCCTGGGCAATACCTTCCGGCAGTCGCAGCCGGACCAGGCCACGCTGACCCTGGCCGGCCTGGGCGAGACCCTCAAATGCGTCCGCCACGACAGCGGCATGACCGGCTGAAGACCGACGCTGGCGCGGCCGCCGCCAAAAACCCGGCACAGTTCACACCTTCAGAATGGCGCGGCGGGGCCGACATCTAGAGCGTCCCCGCTCCGGCCCGCAGGCTGCCCCGCCATGCTCATCATCGTTGGCTTCGTCGTCGTCCTCATCAGCGTGGTCGGCGGCTATCTGCTCTCTAACGGCAAACTCGGTGCGCTGTGGCAGCCGTACGAGCTGATGATCATCGGCGGCGCGGCGCTGGGCGCGTTCCTGGTCAGCACCCCAGGCAAGATCGTCAAGGCGACGCTCTCCGGCGTGCTGGGCGTGTTCAAGGGCCCGCAGTACAAGGCCGACGACTACCGCAGCACCCTGACCCTGATCTACGAACTGCTGAACAAGGCGCGCCGCGACGGCTTCATGGCCCTGGAAGACCACGTCGAGCGCCCGGCCGACAGCGCGATCTTCGGCAACTACCCGAAGGTGCTGGCCGACCACCACCTGCTCGACTTCATCACCGACTGCCTGCGCCTGATGATCGGCAGCAACATCGAGCCGCACGAACTGGAACCGCTGCTGGAGCTGGAGCTGGAGAAGCACCACCACGAGGCGATGGCGCCGGCGCATGCGCTGAGCAAGGTGTCCGACGGCCTGCCCGGCTTCGGCATCGTCGCCGCGGTGCTGGGCATCGTCATCACCATGGGCTCGATCGGCGGTCCGATCGAGGAGATCGGCCACCACGTCGGCGCGGCGCTGGTCGGCACCTTCCTCGGCATCCTGCTGGCCTACGGCTTCGTCGCGCCGCTATCGGCGGCGATGGAAGCGCGCGCCGAGCAGGACAGCCGCATCTTCGAATCGGTGAAGACCGCGCTGCTGGCCTGCCTGCGCGGCTACAACCCGAAGATCGCCCTCGAATTCGCGCGCAAGACCCTGCCGACCGACGTGCGGCCGAGCTTCGCCGACTTCGAATCGCATCTGAAGACGATCAAGTAACGCGGTCATGGCCGAGACCAAATCCACCGTCGTCATCCGCCGGGTCAAGAAGGTCCAGGGCGGCGGCCACCACGGCGGCGCGTGGAAGGTGGCCTATGCCGACTTCGTGACCGCGATGATGGCGTTCTTCCTGGTGCTGTGGCTGGTGGCGGCCACCACCAAGGAACAGCGCGCGGCGATCGCCGAATACTTCCGCAATCCCAGCCCGCTGGCCGGCAAGAGCCCGGCGCCGAGCCCCGGCATGGCCGGCCCCGGCGGCGCCAGCACCTCGATGATCAAGCTCGGCGGCGCCGGCGAGATGCAGCGCGGCAACAACAAGGATCCGTTCGGCAGCAAGAGCCTGAAGGGCGACGACAGCAAGACCACGCAGCGCGAGAAGGAGAAGCAGCGCCTGGAAACGCTGATGCAGGAGCTGAAGGAAGCCATCGACAAGAGCCAGGCGCTGGAACCGTTCAAGGACCAGCTGCTGCTGGACCTGACCCCGGACGGCCTGCGCATCCAGATCGTGGACAAGGAGAACCGGCCGATGTTCGACCTCGGCAGCGCGGTGCTCAAGCCCTATACACGCGGCATCCTCCACGAGCTGTCCGGCTTCATCAACCAGGTGCCCAACCACATCAGCATCACCGGCCACACCGACGTCACCCAGTACAGCGGCAAGAACGGCTACAGCAACTGGGAGCTGAGCGCGGACCGCGCCAACGCCGCGCGCCGCGAACTGGTCGCCGGCGGCATGGGCGAGGACAAGGTCTCGCGCGTGGTCGGGCTGTCCTCCTCGGTGCTGTTCGACAAGCAGGTGCCGAACAATCCGATCAACCGCCGCATCAGCATCGTGGTGATGACCAAGGATGCCGAGGACGCCGCCACCGCCGACGGCGATCACAGCGTCGCCCTGGGCACGGTGCAGCCCGACGCCGACACCAAGGTGCCGGACCTGAGCGCCGCGGCGACGGACGCGGCCGCCGCGCCGACCACCGGCAAGGGCGCGCCCGCGG
>NZ_AQOJ01000163.1:0-4726 GCF_000364685.1 Xanthomonas sp. SHU 166 | reverse complement strand
CCGGCCACGACCTGCTCTCGCAAGGCGCGCAGGTCGCCGGCACCGGCAATGTGGTCGTTGCTGCGGGCAACGACCTGACGCTGGAGACGGCGCAGAACATGCACAGCGAGGAGCACGAGAAGAAAACGAAGAAGTCCGGCATGTTCGGCAGCGGCGGCATCGGCGTGACCTTCGGCACGCAGAAGATCCAGAACAATGCCGACACCGCCGATGTGACGCATGTGGGCAGCACGGTCGGTAGCGTGGAGGGCGACGTCACGCTGGTTGCGGGCAATCGTTACGCGCAGACCGGCAGCGACGTGCTGGCCAATGCCGGCGACATCACGGTGAAGGCAAAGGACATCGCCATCACCGAGGTCCACGACACCACCGATGCCGAGCAGCGCAGCAAGTTCAGCCAAGGCGGCTTGTCGATCACGCTCAGTTCCGCAGCACTGAACCTGGCCCAGTCCGCTTACGATACGGCCAAGGCTGGCTCCAAAGTCAGTGGCGATGCGCGCATGCAGGCGCTGGCGGCGGGGTCCGCGGCCTACAGCGCCTATGGCGCCGCCAGCTCGCTGAGTCAGACCGGAAGCGCACTGGCCAGCGGCAGCGCCGCAAGCGCTGCGCAAGGCGCGAACATCAGCATCGCCGTGACGGTGGGTGGCAGCAAGAGCGAGAGCAAGAGTACCCAGTCGGCCGACCAGGCCAAGGGTTCCAAGCTACAGGCAGGCGGCGACGTCAATCTGATCGCTACTGGCGGCGGCGATGCGAGCAACCTGCTGGTACGCGGCAGCGACGTCACCGCTGGTCACGACCTGCTGCTGGCCGCCGATCATGATGTCACCATCGAGGCCGCGAAGAACACGGCCGAACAGCACAGCACGAGTAAGAGCAGCAGCGCTGCGGTCGGCGTTGCGATCACCTACGGCGCTGATGGGTTCGCGGCGGGCGTGACGTTGAGCGCCAGTGGGGCGCGTGGCAAGGCCAATGGCGAGGATGTCAGCTACACCAACAGCCATATGGCTGCGGGCAACAACGCCACGATCATCAGCGGCAACGACACCACGCTCAAGGGCGCACAGGTCTCCGCGGACAAGGTGATCGCCGATGTCGGCGGCAACCTCAACATCGAGAGCCTGCAGGACAGCAGCAGCTACGCCAGCAAGGACAAGTCGATCGGTGGCAACGTCACGTTCGGCATCGGGTTCAGTGCCAGCGCCAGCTACAGCAGCAACAAGGTCAATGGCGACTACGCCAGCGTCACCGAGCAGAGCGGCATCCAGGCCGGCAAGGGCGGGTTCGACATCACCGTGGGCGGCAACACCGACCTGAAGGGCGCGGTGATCGCCAGCAGCCAGGATGCGATCGACCAAGGCAAGAACCGCCTGAGCACCGGCACGCTGACGTACAGCGACATCGCCAACACCAGCAGCTATGACGCCAAGGGCATCAGCCTGTCGGGCGGCTACAGCGTCGGCACCGACGACGATAAGGCCAAGGGCAGTGAGGGCCAGACACCTTCCACCACCAACAATGGCAGCAAGTGGTCCTGGCAGAACTACAACACCGGCGCCAACGGCAGTGCGGCCGGCTATGGCCATGAGAGTGGGAACTCGCAATCCACCACGCACAGCGGCATCAGTGGCGGGGCGCTGGTCATCACCGACGAAGCGGGGCAGCAAGCCAAGACCGGCAAGAGCGTAGCGGACGCGCTGGCGGGCCTGAAGCGCGATGTCGTTACGGGCGATGACGCCAATGGCCTGACCAAGCAATGGGATGGGCAGAAGCTGCAGGAGCAGGTGGCGGCGCAGGCGCAGATCACGGCGACGTTTGGGCAGCAGGCCACGCATGTGATTGGCGACTACGCCGAGAAGAAGATGACGGAGGCGGCAGACCTACGTCGGCAGGCCAATGACACGACCGAACCTGACCAGAAGGCGCAACTGACCGCACAGGCCGACCAACTGGAAAGCCAGTGGGGCGACAACGGCAGCTTGCGCGTACTGGCGCACACCGTGGTGGGGGGACTTACAGGCGGGCTAGAAGGTGCGACGGGCGCCGCTGCAGGCACGCTCGCTGCGCCCGCCGTGGCAACCGCGCTGCGGGATGCAGGCGTCACCGGACCGTTGGCGGACACGTTGACCGCCTTGGCATCGACTGCTGCGGGTGCGGTGGCGGGCGGCACTGCGGGTGCTGCGACGGCCAGCAATGAAGTGGTGAACAACTATCTCAGTCACGCCGAGCGGATGGAATATCTGAAGGCGGCGTTGGAGTGCGCACAGACTGGCGAGTCGTGTGGAGTGGCCGCCGGCTACGAAGTCAAATCCAACGAGAGAAACGAAGCACTCAAGGATGCTTGCACCGATCGCACGAGTGCGGGATGTCAGGCGGCATTGGCAGATGCTCTCAACGCCGCCGACGATCAGAAGGCGCATCAAGCAGATTACATGTCTTGGCTGATGGAGAATGGCGCCAAGATCAAAGCGCTGAGCGGTGTAGCGAGTAACGAGACGCTGGAGTACGGCGTGGTGACCCATACCACTACCGAGGATCTTCAGCATAAGATCGTATGCGCGATGGCGGGTAGTAACTGCAGCGACCCAGCGCTCAAGCTACAGACGTACTTAGGCAATGTTTCCCTGGGTTACGCGGTACAGGATACGCTGCTGCGAGCCGCGTTGACCGGGGCTGGTACACAGGTGGGCTCGGTAACCAGAACGGGAGAAACCATCGCTGGAGTCGTTGAAGGAATTTGGAGCCTGACACCCTACGAGCGGTTTAAGAGCAGTTACGACGATCTTGGCTATTTGCAGGAAAACGGGATCGGCGCATACATGGATCGAAACCTCGATCAAGGCGCCAAGTTGCTGCATGCTGTAAAGGACTACGCTTCAAATTTCGGGTCGGCGGTCGCCACTGGAGCACTCGGCTCTTGGGATATCTATGATCTGTATGAGCAGGGGAAGACCCAGGGCAAGGTTGGCGTCGATATCCTCAGCCTCCTTGTTCCCACGGGTGCGGCTGGCGAGGCGGGCACAGTCGCGGCAAAGGCGGGAACGGCCTTTACTGCAGACGAGCTGATTGCCGCGTACAGACAACTGAAGCCTGTCGTAAGCGAGGGGACGGCAAATGTAGCAACCGCTGGGGAACTGGTAAACTACCTGCGGCAGCTTGAACATGCAGATTCTTCAGCTAACGGGATAGCCGGTGGTGCAAAAGCGACTGGTCAGGCTCTAGAAACCACCAAGCCCGTGACCATCAGCGGCGGCCGAGCCATCGACAAGGCACAGAGCTATGAAAGTGGTGTGCGAGATATATATGGAAGTGTTCCATATGCTGAACGTCAGTACACAACAATCATAGACGGAGAGCGAGTAAATGGTGTCGCTGATAACGTAACGATTATTGATGGAAAGCGGACTGCTGTTGAGGCTAAGTTTGTAGAGGATTGGGAGAGTTCCATTCGGAACCCGACTAGCTCCTCAGGTTTGAAACCTTGGTCGGTTGCAGAGCAAACCAAGATGGTGGATCAGGCAAAGAAATATTCGTCAGGTTTTGAAGGTGGCGTTATTTATCATACGAATAGCCCAGAGCTGGCTAGTCAGTATTCGAAATTGTTTACAGAGGCGGGTGTTACGAACTTTAAGTTTGTGATTACTCCAGTGAAGAATTGAGGTTGCGTCATGAATGATCAGCTTGAAAGGTTAGAGCGGATACTTGGTGGAAAGCTGGAAAGAGCAGATGCCAGGATTGTTCCAGGAACTGATGGTGCATCTACTCGCGAGGCTATTTATTTCTCCGATGATGGGAAGAATAAGTTCAGAAAGCAGTTTAAGAACATAACCTGCTTTACTGACCCACCTAATGCAACTTGTGGCGGCATCAATGAGGCTGGGTGCGATATTACACCTCCAGGTGGCCCGCTTTTTCATGCTGCCATATATCACGGCGATATTGCTGGCTGGCGAAAGGACATGGAAGAGGGGGGCAAGGGGCTTGGTTTGCTCCTTGCTCGAATAGAGGGAGATCAATTTGTTATTTCGGATGGCCGCTCATTTCCGCTGTCAGAGTGCAAGATTGAGTTTCCTTGAATAAAAATAGCCCCGGCACTGCCGGGACTATTTATTTCAGTCCGCCGTAATCACCAAACAGCCCTGCATCACCCGGATGCGTATCCGCTCGTTGACCTCGAACCCGGCCTGTTGCAGCCAGTAGCCGCGTAGCTTGATGCCGGGGACGATGCGGTCGCAGGTGTAAGGCGGGTTCGCCGAGCGGCGGGTAGTAATCGGCGGCGATGGTGGCGAAACGTTCAGTTCTGGGCGTGACTGCCCTATGATCGGCCTTAGCCATGGTCAGCTCCTTGTTAGCTGCTTGTGGTTGGCGGGCTTTCGGTGTTCGCGCACCGTTGGCCCGCTCTTCTTCGTTTACTCCTTCCCCTTCGTTGCCGGTGTTGCCACACGGGCAATGGCTCCGGCGGTTTCAATTTGCAAGCGCAACATGTGATTTGAAGCGCGGCATCTGCGTCTCATGTTCAGAGCGGCGTACAGGCGGTACTGACCGCCGGCGGCGCACCGGGCCGGTACCAGCCGATCGCCGCAGGTGGTCGGCGGCGTCGGCGCGCCGCTGGGCAACATCGTGTTGCCGATGGGCGGGCTGTACCGCCTGGTCGGCAGCAGCGGCGCCAGCGTCAACACGCTGGGTCGGGCTGCCAACGGCCTGGGCGGGGTCAAGGCCAACAACAGCG
>NZ_AQOJ01000162.1:0-1710 GCF_000364685.1 Xanthomonas sp. SHU 166 | reverse complement strand
GGCGGCGGCGCGGCCTTGCGCGGCAGCGCCAGCCACAGCGCGCGCAGCAGCAAGGCCAGCCCGGCCACGTACAGCGCATCGTCCAGCAGATGCACCAGCGCATAGGCGTCCGGATGGGTGCCGCGCAACTGGGGCGTCATCAGTTCCACCCAGCCCAGCACCGCGTTCAACATACGCGGCAGGATCGCGCCCATCAGCAGCACCGTCAGCCCGAGCCGCGCCAGCGTGCGTGCGCGGCCCGGCGCCAGCCGCGGGAGCAGCAGCAACGCGATCAGCGGCAGCAACAGCCGCGCCAGCAGGCCGAGCCCGCCGGTCAGCACGCTCATGTCCAGCACCGGGTGCACGCTCATCGCCAACATCCTCCCCTCCCTGGACGACGCACGCCCTTGTTCTTCACTGCGATGGCGCCCGCTGCGCCGGCAGGGCGAACCACAACGCCAGCACCAGCAACAGCGCGCTCACTGCCGTCAGCAGCGCGACGATCGCCTCCGACGTGACCATCCACAGGTTGGATTCGGTCGCGTTCGCCGCACGCGACATCAGCCACGCCGGCAACAACGACATGCCCGTCGTCAGTACCACGACCAGCACCAGCACGCCCAACCCCCACAAGCCGAGGGTACGCGGCCGGCCAGGGCCGCGCGTGGCCAGCAACCCCAGCCCGACCGCAGACATCGCCAGGATCGGGAACTGGAACAGCGCGGTGAGCAAGAGATAGTTCACGGCGACAGAGTCCACGCAGGGTCTCCTCTTGATGGGCAGCGAACGGGGCGATCGGCGCCGAGCAGGACCACGCCATAGGCGCGGCCCGGGCGTCCCTGCGGTTCTCGCAGCACGATCTCCCTGGACGCGGGTCGCCGCGACGCCATCAGTGCGGGTTTGCGACGCGCGGCGGCATGGCGAAGCGCAACGCCAGTACCAGCAGCAGCATGCCCACCGCGAAGATCAAGGCGACCGCGCCGTTGACGATGCCCAACAAGCTCGAGATCGACGAGTAACTATGGCCTTGGGAAATCAACCACATCGGCACGAACCACAACGCCAACCCCAGGCCCAGGGCCAGCAGCAGGATCGCCAGCCCGCAGATTCCCAAGGTGCGCGCACGGCCAGGACGGCGCGTGAACAGCAGCGCCAGTCCGACCACATAGACCAGCGCGAGCGGCAACTGCGTGAGCAGTCGCGTCAGCACCTGCAGCATCAATGATTCGTCCATGCGTTTATTCCCGGATAGAGGGTGGAGGCGAAGTGTTTCAGTCGGCGCTGACCAGCACGGCATCGCGCTCGCGCAGCGCGGCGTACACCGGGTCGGTGTCCGGGCGCACGCCGTGCCAGGCCTCGAAGCTCTCGGCGGCCTGTTCCACCAGCATGCCCAGGCCGTCCACGGTGTCGCGGCAGTGCGCCGCGCGCGCCCAGGCCAGGAACGCGATCGCCACCTCGCCGTAGTTCAGGTCCACCGCCAGGGTCATGCTGTTGATCAGCGACAGCGGCAGGGTGAAGCTGGCGGCCGGGTCGCGGCCGATGGTGGTGGCATTGACGATCAGCTCGAAATCGCCCAGCTCGCGCAGGTCCTCCCAGTAGCGCGAGATCGCGCGCGCCGGCTCGCCCAGCGCATCGACCAGCGCGTCGGCGCGTTCCGGCGCGCGGTTGACCACCACCAGTTGCTGTACGCCGGCCTCCAGCAGCGCCGGCGCCACGCCGCGCGCGGCGCCG